>NZ_JAAOHT010000063.1:0-26255 GCF_011440255.1 Haloarcula sp. JP-Z28
ACGACTACCTCTCGCTCCTACGCCGTTGTCGGCCTCGCAGAAACGATTGGCGACGCGGAGGCCATCGCCGAAGAAGCGCTTCAGCGGGCCGGGACGGAGGGGCTTCGGGTCCGCCACGACATCGGTACGGCCGACCTGGTTCAGCAGCGTATCGACCATATGGACGACATCCGCGGCGGCGCGGACTGAGCGTGCGGCATCGGAGCCGACGGGTTTGATTACCGCGGCCCCGTACACGACAGACGTGAGTGGTCCACGACACGACCGGCTGCGCCAGCACCCGACGCCCGGCCCGCACAATTCCCTGTTCCCGTGGCCGGACGCCAAACACCCGCTCCGGGTGATGGTCAACTACGTCGTCATCCTCGTCTGTCGCATCTCGCCGAGCCTCCGGCTGAAGAACTGGCTGCTCTCGCGACTCGGTGTCACTGTCGGCGACGGCGTCGCGTGGGGCTTGGAGTCAACGCCGGACGTGTTCTGGCCGGAACTCATCACCGTCGAGGACCACGCTATCATCGGCTACGACGCGACGCTGCTGTGTCATGAGTTCCTGCAGGATGAGTACCGCACTGGCGAAGTCGTTGTCGGCGAACGGGCCATGATTGGTGCGGGCGCGATTGTGCTTCCCGGCGTCGAAATCGGCCCGGGCGCACAGGTCGCCGCGAACTCGCTCGTGACTGCCGACGTGCCGCCAGAGACGACCGTTGCTGGCGTCCCGGCCGAACCGCTGGGCGCGGACGACGAGACAACCGAAGAAGCGTAACCTCACTTAGCCGCGGATACGGACGATACCCGTGTTGAACACGCGCTTGTTCGGGATGATGTACTCCTCGCCGTCGCTCTCGATACGCGTGACGAGGATGTCGACTTCTTGCACGATGCCGCTCTGGTCACCGATGACAATTTCGTCCCCGATGCTGTATGGCTCTGTCAACAGGAGGTAAAGACCGGCTGCACCGGCCTGCAGGATGTCCTTCAGTGCCAGTCCACAGACGAACACCAGCCCGAACGCGTACGCCCCGAGGAGAATGAGCAGGGCGAGCGTCTCGACGCCCAGTTGCCCGAGTGCGATGAGCACTGCCAGATAGAAGATGCTGTACTTGACGAGTTCTGGCAGGACCGTCGCCTCGGGCATCTTGACGCTGCGCAGTCGCTCGGAGACGATGAGCTTGGCCTTGTCGCCCGCGATGAGGCCGATGATGACGGCGAACAGGGCGATAAACAGGTCAGGTAGGAACGACGTGAAGCGGGCCCAGTACAGTTCCGGGTCTGTCAGTTGCGCGATGTTGAGGACGGCGGTGACCGTCGTAATGTATATAAACAGCGCCGCCAGGTTCGAGACGATGCCGACAGTTGATGTGCCGAGTCCCCGCGCCGTCCGCTCGAACGGTGTCCCCTCAACTGCCTCTGGCACACCGAGTTCGCGCATGAACCGCCGGGACGAGCGCCAGACGAGATAGCCGAGCACGATGCCAAACGCCAGTACCACGAGCGAAAAGACGAACGTTCCCTGTGGCGAGAACACCTGCCGGATGATGGTTGCCCAGTCGAAACCAAACTGCATCCTCAGTACTCCTCGGGATCGATCTCGAGGACTAACTCCCCGCCTTTGAACGCCCGTACGAGCCCGTCACTCTCGGAGAGAACGATAGCCGTCGCCATGGTGTCACGGGTGACCGCGCCGGCCGCCATGTGCCGGGCCCCGAGGCCCTTGGGGATGTCGACCCCCTCCGCGGAGGGTTCGAGATACCGGTATGCGGAGACAATCTTGCCGGCGTCGGAGATGACGAACGCGCCGTCGAGCCGCGAGAACTCCTTGAGCATCACGTTGACAATGGGGTCGCCGACGTGGACGTGGGACTTCTCGAAAGGGTTGTACGACAGCGGCCGGGACTTGTTCATCACCTTGCCGGCGTCGCCGACGACGAACAGAGCGCCGACAGGCTTGCCCTTCTGGCCTTTCTTCCCCAGTTCGATGGCGACCTCGAAGACATCACGGACGACACTTGCGTCCGCCCGCGAGTTGACGAACATGTCGTACACGCCGGAGGGTGAGAAATCGTTAGTCTGGACCCGCACGAGCGTGTTCTCGGCCCCGTCCAGCACCTCGGTCACGCAAAGCACCTCGTCGCCCTCGTCGACGATGCCCTGCTCCAGCGCGCCCTCGATACCGAAGCGGAGGCGGCCTTCGAGGTCGGTGAAATCAATCGGTAGTTCGACGAACGGCTCCGCATCGAGTGTGTTCTCCGGGCCGACGACGACAATCTTCTCGTCGACTTCGTCGAACTCCTCGAAAAACGACGCGTTCGGGGAAAACAGGAATACGGCGTCGACGTCTGCGACCAGGTCTCCGAGTAGGTCGCGCAACTCGTTCATTATCAGAACGACGCTGTCTGTCGAAAAAAAGGTTGCGGGCAGTCAGCCACGCGTCCGACGGCGGGCCGTACGTTAGATATCCTTCGAGGGCACTGCAAGCAGACGGTCGAACGCGCCACTTTCGCCGTGGCAATGACAGTACGTCCCGATGGTGCTGTATTCTGTGAGGCCGTCGTGTTCGCCGTCGATACCGTCGCCCCGAACCATGTCGAAAGCGAACGACGCATCGCTGCCGAGGGTCGCAGCGGAGTAGTGGAACTCGTGTCCGCGGCGGTGCGCTCCGGACGCGGCCACGGCGGTGTCTGTCCGTGCTTCTAACTCAACGTGGTCAAGCGCCTGATACCGGTCCTGCATCTCGATGTCCGCGGGGAGGACCCCGGCCATCTCGTAGGTGTCGCCGTCGGTCGTCGTCAGCGACTCCGACAGCGCCATCAGACCGCCACACTCGCCGTAGACGGGGACGCCATCAGCGGCACGGACGGCTATTTCATCGAGTGTGTCGCCGGTTTCGAGCGACTCGCCGTGGAGTTCTGGATAGCCGCCGGGCAGATATATCGCATCGGCATCAGGCACTGAGTCACCGGCGACCGGCGAGAACGGCTCGACGGACGCCTCAGACCGGAGTCGTTCGAGTACTGAGGGGTAGATGAAACAGAACGCGCTGTCCTGTGCAACGGCGACCCGGCGGTCAGCCGGCGAGTCGCCAGTATTTCGCTCCGTAGTCGCCACTTCCGGTGGTGCCCGTGCCGTTTCGACCAGCCGCTCGATATCGATGGTCTCTGCCGCTGTCGAGAGTGCGTCACGGTCGAGCCCGGCCTCTGAGCCCATGTGTAGCCCCAGATGGCGGTCGGGAATCTCAAGGTCTGACATCGGCGGAATTCGACCGAAGTACGTAAGATCCTCGGGAAGCGCGTCCCTGATACCGTCGGCGTGCCGGCCGCCGTGGGCGCGCTGTGCGAGGATGCCGGCCACCTCGATGTCGACACCGATGCGGTCGGCGTACTGTGCGAACCCGAGCGCCGTCGCGGCGACGCTCTCCATGCCAGCCTTCGCGTCTACGACCAGAACGACCGGGAGGTCCAGCCCCTCGGCGACCGCCGCCGTCGATGTCTTCGTCCCGTCGTAGAGCCCCATCACGCCCTCCACGACGCAGATATCGCCCGTGCCGCGCCAGTAGGTCCGGCGCATCCCGTCCTCGCCCGCAAGCCAGGGGTCGAGCGTCCGCGAGGGCTCGTCAACCAGCGCCTCGTGGTGGCTCGGGTCGATGAAGTCCGGGCCAGCCTTGGCCGGCTGGGGCTGATACCCGGCGTCTTCGAGCGCTGTCAAGGTCGCCAGCGTGGCAACGGTCTTGCCGACGCCGGAGCTTGTGCCGGCGAGAACGAACCCCTCCATCTTCATGTCCTCTCCTCGGCCGTTGCTGTGGGTGCGTCGCCGATCAGGTCATCGTAGATGGCCGCAAAGCGGTCCCGAACCTCTGCCATTGGAATGCCGGCGCGGTCGGCCAGCGCCAGCGCGCCGCCCATCCCGACCCCCTCCTTGGCCTCGCCGGCGACGAACCGTTCCATCGCGACGTGGTCGCTCCGGTCGAAGCCGGGGTCCGTTACCGTCAGGTCGAGGTCGAGTCTGTCAACCGACGCCCGCACGTCGGCGCTCTCGTCGTCAGCCACGTAGCTTGTCGTCGCCAGTCCGAGCGGTCCCTCGTAGCCGCCGTGGCGGACCAGCGCAGCGACGGCGACGCACTGGCTGCCGCCGGCCAGCGTCACTGCGGTATCGCTCTCGACGGCCCCTGCGGTCAGCCCGGCGAGCGTTGCCAGAACGGGGTCACCCATCCGGCGGACCGCCCGTTTCGGTTCGTTTGCGGTGTCGCCCGGCTCCAGCGAACTGGCTTGCAGTCCCTCGGCGACCACCTCCGATTTCTGCGCTGTGGGGTTTTCGGGGAGCGACGACGAGACCATCCCGTCTTCGCCCAGCGCACGGAGGACGCCGAGTGCCGTCGTCGTCCCGCCGGGAATGGTTTCGCCCAGATACAGCTCGTCGGCCGGGAGCGACTGGCCGAACTGTCTGGCGGCCGCGAACGCCCCGTGGGCCGTCGACACCGGGTCCTGCTCTGCGATGTCTTTTCCCGGGCGTGCGCCGACCGAGACTGTCGGTGCCCCTGTTTTTTCTGCCAGTCCGCCATCGACAACTGTGACATTAAATCCAAGGACTTCTCGGGCGGCCCGTGTCACCAGCGCCGGCGTCGGACAGCCGCTCGGACTGACTGGTGTCACGTCCGTCCGAACTGGTGTGCCGTATGTCACTAATTCAGCGTCTGCGGCGGGCGTTACCGGCATTAGTTCGGGATCGGCTCCGGCGGCGCTGATCCCCGCCCGACCTGCGGTTTCCGTGGTTCCTGCGACGAGTGCAAAGCGCGTGCCGCCACCGGGTGAACTCATTGTGGTTGTATTACCACAAGTCAACTTTAATACCTTGGTGCTGGGGCGGCGTATGATTTATGCCGTACGCCCGCGGTAGCCCGAACATGGACGATTTTGACGAACTCCGCTCGTCGCTAACGCCGCGCGAGGATAACGAGGCGATCGCTTCCTACCAGAACACGACGGCCGTGGCCTGTCCGTCCTGTGAAGAACCGTTCGACGATATGGTCGTCTGCAAGCAGGAGTTCACGTCCCTCAATCTTGATTTCGAGATGGATCTCTGTACAACGATCAACGACGGGAGCGTTGTATTGTTCACACATAAGTAGCTGACTGAAACCGGGATACGGCGACGCTATTTCTCCGAATATTCTCTGCACCAATGGCGTGGAATCCGGTACTGGCGAGCTATCGAAAAATCAGATATGATAACCACAGCGGTGACTTTTTATACAGCTCCCCGCATTGTTTCTAATAGGCACCATACTGGTGCCGCACCACCCCCACCCCCACCCCCACATTCCTTACCTTTCCACTTCCTGTGAGGCGTCGGCTCCCACATCGACGCCTTGCACTACCTCACCGCCGACAGTCAATTCCAACTTTCAGCGGTACCGTAGTTCTTGATTAGCGACCCATCAGATACGGCCGACTGAGGTGCTGCTGAGAAAACAGACTGTAGTCGCTATCAGCGAGACGCAAAAATGGAAGGGGCGGGAGTCGAACCACGCGGAGCCCTTTGCGGGGTAACCACCAACCGATTCTGGCATGTTGGTTGGTAGCGCTCTACCACTGAGCCACCCTTCCAAGCTACCCATAATACGTTCCTGACAACCAAGTAAGTGATGATTCCGGGTGTTTCCGCACCCAAAACTCCTGATACTCTGCTGCGATTTAACCGGACGCTGGTCTGTGCCTTCCAGCGGCAACGCACAGGGTGTGAGTGGTATCGCCCCTGCGCTCTTTCTTTTCGGATTCACAACAACTTACTTTGTGCTGGCCAGCGACAGCAGTGGATGTGAGCTACACGAAAGTCAACTACACCGACGTGGAACCGGTCGCAGATGCGATGCACTTCCTCCGAGACCCGCTGGACTGTGAGCAGGTCGGCGTCACTGTACTGGACTGTGAGGCCGGCTGGACTGGCAAGCCACACGATCACGCCGACGAAGGCCATGAGGAGGTGTACATCCTCGTCGAGGGGACAGCCACCGTCGAGGTTGACGGCGAAAGCGTGTCTCTGGAAGCGGGCGACGCAATCAAGCTCCCGCCGGAGGCGGAACGGACGATCCACAACGGCGACACCGAGAGCACGTTCGTCCTCGTCGGCGCGCCCTGAAATTCGCAGAAACAGATATTGCAGCCGACGGTCAGGTCGTCAGTACGACCGGACCTTCGGTTCGTAGGTCTCTTCGTCGCCTTCGAGGATGACGGGCTTGTAGTACAGCTCTGGCTGTCCTTCGTTCCAGGCAAGCATCGTGTGCTTGATCCACTCCTCGTCCTTGCGTTCCTGGTGCTCAGCACGCCAGTGTGCGCCGCGGAACTCTTCGCGGGCAAGCGCGCCGAGCGTGATGGCCTCGGCCACGTCGAGGATGTTGCGAGTCTCGATGGTGTGGATAAGGTCCGTGTTGTAGGTCCGGGACGGGTCTTCGACGGCGACGTTCTCGTACTCCTTGCGCGCCGACCGGAGGTCCCGAAGGGCCTTCTCAAGGCCTTCTTCAGTCCGGAACACGTTGACGTTGTCAGTCATCGTCTCCTGTACGTCTGCGCGGACTTCGGCGTGGTTGATGCCGTCGGATTCGATGAGGTCCTCGATGCGCTGGCGTTCCTGCTCAACAGTGCTTTCGAGCACCGCTTTCGGTTCGATGGCGGCTCCGTCGGCGGCGACGTCGCCGCTGCTGGCGTCGATTGCGCCGGGGTCGACCGGCGGCTCCACGTTGCCGGGTTCGCTCTTGGCGGACGGGCCAGTCTGGATTTCGGCGGTCTTCATGTCCTTGCCGGCGGCGTGGTGGCCGGCCCGGGCACCGAACACGAGCAGTTCCGGCAGGGCGTTGCCCCCGAGCCGGTTCGCGCCGTGCAGCGAAACACACGCAGTTTCGCCGGCCGCGTAGAGGCCGTCGATGCACGTCTCGCCGTTCTCGTCGGTTTCGACGCCGCCCATGGCGTAGTGTTGGCCGGGCTTGACCGGCATCGGCTCGTCGAGGCCGTCGACGCCCTCGAAGTCCTCCGCGAGGTGGAGGATGTTCTCAAGGCGGTCGAGAATGCGCTCCTCGCCGAGGTGGCGCATGTCGAGGTCGACGTACTCGTCCTCAACGCCGCGGCCCTCGTTGACCTCCGTCAGTTCAGCACGGGCGACCACGTCGCGGGAGGCCAGTTCCCCCTCGTTGTTGGCGTAGCCGTGCTCGAACATGAACCGCTCCTCGTTGTCGTTGTAGAGGATACCACCCTCACCGCGAACCCCCTCAGAAATGAGGACGCCCGTGGACGGCAGCGTCGTCGGGTGGAACTGGATCATCTCCATGTCCTCCATCGGGACGCCGGCGCGGTAGGCCATCGCACAGCCGTCGCCGGTGTTGGCGACGGCGTTCGTGGTGTGGTCGAAGGCCTGTCCCAGCCCACCGGTTGCGAGAATCACGCCGTTGTTGGCGCGGAAGCCCTGAATTTCGCCGGACTTGATGTCGTAGGCGACACAGCCGTGACAGACACGGTCCTCGGGGTCGTCGTGGTCGGTGACCGCGAGCTGGGTCACGTACCACTCGTCGTACACCTCGATGCCGCGCTTGACCGCCTGTTCGTACATCGTGTGCAGCAGGTGGTGACCGGTTTCGGCACCCGCGTACGTCGTCCGCGGATAGGAGAGGCCACCGAACGGTCGCTGAGAGACGCGGCCGTCGTCCTCACGCGAGAAGGGCATCCCCCAGTGTTCGAGCTGGATGACCTCTTCCGGAGCGTCCTTGGCGAAGGTGTCGATGGCAGGGGCGTCGCCGAGGTAGTCGGACCCCTTCATCGTGTCGTACGCGTGGAGGTCCCAGGAGTCCCCTTCCTGAAGGGCGGCGTTGATTCCACCCTCCGCGGCACCTGTGTGGCTCCGAACCGGATGGAGCTTGGTCACGAGGGCAACATCTGCACCCTCTTCGTTCGCTGCAATAGCCGCCCTGAGGCCAGCGCCACCCGCGCCGACCACGATGACATCGTGTTCGTACATTGTGAGAGTGTCTCTTGGCGTGGTTTCGGCTTAGGATTAGCCAAACTTAAGCCTCCCTGTTGCGTTACCGAGAGCTTCGTCACCGATGGGCCGCATTCCGCTTCTGCTATCGGGACGAACTATTAGACGAACTGAGTTTTGTTCCCTCCGATGGAATTATATCACGTGCTGTGAATACTTAGGAACCAACTACTGATATCGGACCCCACAGACAGTCCTACCACGGGCGTTGACCCGCTTCAAACCTGATGCCAGACCAGTACCTCACGTCAACTGACGATTTCGAAGCGGTGTTAGCTGAGGCACCCACGGTGCTGGCAGTTACTGACGAGGAATTGACAATACGGTTTGTAAGTCCAGCAATCGAACGCGTACTGGGGTACGATATGGAGTCGCTTGTCGGCACGAACTGGCTGGATCTCGTCCACCCAGCGGATACAGATCGTGTCCTCGCCACACTTACCGGCGAGCGTGAAGACGACGGGACTGAGTACCGGTTCCGGAACGCCGACGGTGACTGGGTCTGGCTCGAAACAACCGTCTCAGGGGACACCGAGACGGACCGCGATTGCCGGGTGTTCACCTCCCGCGATGTCAGCGACCGACCGCGCTTCGAAGCCCAGTTTCGCCAGTTCGTCACGCATACCTCCGACGTGCTCACTGTGTTCGACGAGCAGGGCAACGTTGAGTACATCAGTCCGTCCGTGGAACGCGTCCTCGGCTACAAGCAAGACGAGATGCAGGATTCGGACCTCTTTGGATACGTCCATCCGGACGACCTCCCGAACGCGCTCACCGAGTTCGGCCGGATGATAGACGAACCGGGGTACGTCGCCGTCATCGAGCACCGGTACCGCCACGCAGATGGCGACTGGATCTGGGCGGAGTCCCGCGGCCAGCAAGTCACGAACGGCCCGCTGGAAGACCACGTCGTCGTGACGACCCGCGATATCTCCGCACGGAAACAGCGCGAACAGGAACTCGAACGACAGAACCAGCGCCTTGAGCGATTCTCGGACGCGATTAGTCACGACCTACGGAACCCGCTGGACGTCCTTGACGGCTCGCTCGAACTCGCACGTGAGACAGGTGAAGAAGCACATTTCGAGCGTGCCGAGCGGAGCATCGACCGGATGTACACGCTCATCGATGACTTGCTCGTGCTCGCCAAACAGGGCGTTAATCCCGCGGAAATCGAGACAATCGACCTCAACGCCCTTTCACAGCGGGCCTGGTCGATGGTCGACACGCAGGATGCGACGCTTGAAACCGAGGCCGACGACAGCATCAAAGCCGACGAAGGTGCGATGCTGGAATTACTGGAGAACCTCTTTCGGAACGCTGTCGAACACGGTGGCGACGACGTAACCGTCACTGTCGGGACAGAATCGTGGGGATTCTACGTCACGGACGACGGGGCGGGCTTCCCCGACGGGACTGCAGACCTGTTCAAACCCGGCTATTCAACGGCCGATGACGGAACCGGGTTCGGGCTCTGTATCGTCGAACAGATCGTCGACGCACACAACTGGGAGGTCATCGCGACTGACAGCGAGAGCGGCGGTGCGCGATTCGAGTTCATTTGTCGGAACTCCTGACCGCTGTGGGGGCGCCTGCGCTTTGCCGCGACAGATTGCCCGCAGTCCCTTTGCTCCGGTCCGCTGTAAGCCTACAGAGTCTGAAACTCTGTGTCTTCGGCGTCGGCGGTATTGGCGGTCATCTGGGCGCTCGGCTGGCACACGCAGGCCACAAGGTCCACCTCATTGCGAGAGGCGACCACCTAGCTGCACTCCAAACTGATGGGCTGTAGGTCGAGAGTATCCACGGCGATATGGCGGTCGTCCTCCCGGCGACCGATGACCCGGCCGAGGCCGGGGTGATGCGCCGATGAACAAGGCCGTGACAGCGATTCTCGCGCCGGCGACGGCCAGACGGGAGTAACAGGCGAGCCCGACCACGACAGTACAGAGTGGAGAACGGACGCACCACGCCATCATCGTTGTCGGACTGTGCAACTTTACATTATATCCGCCGACTGGAACCGAATGTAGCCGAACCCGAGTGATAGAACGAGCCAGCCCCCAAGAATGGCGAATCCGGCCCACTTCGGAGGGTAGAATGAAGCCGATACTGGGTAGGACATTATTTCGTCGAACGTGGGGATTATGCCCCGTGCCGCGTAGCCGACTGCCGCAGTCGGGTTGAGAGCGTGGACGACAATCAGCCACGGAGGTGCACCGGAATCTGGGGGCGTGTAGCCGACAGTGATGACCTGCAGAATAGCCGTTACAACGTCCCACCCGAGCTGAAAGAGGATGTACAGTCCCCCCGCACCAATAACCGCCGTGTACTGAGACTTCAGTATCGACGAGAAGCCGATACCAATTGCGACATAGACCGCACCGTAGAAGACCGTCAAGATGGTGTAGAGCACGAATTTGACGGCCGCAAATGACTCGTAGGTGAACAGTGCGAAGACAGCGACGACAAAATAGCCGCCGAGGATAGCGATAGTCAAAACGGCACACCGGCCGATGAACTTCCCGAGAATAACGTCACGGCGCGAGTTCGGCAGGCCGAGCAGGAGCTTGATGCTCCCGCTGTCGCGCTCACCGGCGATAGCGGCATAGGAGATGCCTAACCCCAGCAGTGGGACAAAGAAACTCATCGGCTGACCCATACTGTTGAGCAGCGCCAGCGTGCTAGTCGGGACATCGCTCGCCGAAGCCGTCAGCGGGACGTGCTGAATCGCCGCCCAGAATCCGGCGACGAGGACGAACAACAGGGTGGTCGCGAGGAACGTTCCTGAGCGGATTGCGTCGTTGAAATCTTTCCTGATGACCGCAGGGAGGGACATTTGTTGAATAGTTGTCCAGAGTTGCCAATAAATATTGATAGCTCCTGAACGCACTGTGGGCCTATGTCCCTATAGTGACTGTCTCAGGCTACTCTGGGTCACAGCGGGAGCAGCGCGGAAGCCCACGACTTTAGTCGTGGAGGAAGCGCGTACGCTTTTGAAACAACTGACCAATGACAGGTGGCGACAGACACAGCGTACCTGACAACTAGCGGCTTTCTGCAGAAGGAATGCTACCCTGAATTCACCAGAACTTCAGGTTGTTCTTGACCGCTTCCCGCTTGAGTTCCTGGATGTGCTCGGTCAGCGGGATATCCTTTGGACACACTTCGGTACAGGAGAACTGGGTCTGGCAGCGCCAGACGCCGTGTTCCTGCTCGATGATACGGAGGCGTTCCTGCTTGCGGTTCTCGCCCTCGCGCTCGTCCATCGCGAAGCGGTACGCCTTGTTGATAGCGGCGGGGCCGAGGTACTCGTTGTCGCCGGCGGCGATGTTACACGAGGACATACACGCGCCACACCAGATACACCGCGTGGACATCTTGACCTTCTCGCGGTTCTCCCGGGTCTGGCGCTGCTCTTCGAGCTTGTCGTCCGGGGTCTCGTCGGCATCGAAGTACGGTTCGACGGCCTCCATCTGGTCGTAGAAGTGTTCCATATCGACGACGAGGTCCTTCACGACCTCCTGATGGGGCAGCGGCTCGATGCGAACCGGGTCCTCAAGCTCAGAGATCTGCGTTTTACAGCCGAGGCGCTGTCGTCCGTTGACGAATAGGGCGTCTGACCCACAGACGGCCTGTCGGCAGGAGTGTCGGAAAGTCAGCGAGGAGTCGTAGTGGTCCCGTGCGTAGATGAGGGCATCGAGGATGGTCATGCCCTTGTGGAACGGAACGCGGAAGTCGTCGAAGCGTGGTTCCTGCTTCCCCTCGACTTCGGGGTCGTAGCGGAACACTTTCAGCGTGATCGTGTCGTCGTCGTCGAGCGTCTCCTCTTCGACTTCCCGCTGGGCCTGCTCCTGTGCCTGTCGTTCGTCTCGCTGTGCGCGCCGACGGTCGCCCGGGGATTCGACCTCGGGCTCTGTTTCCTCGTCGGCCTCTGTCTCGGTTTCCTGTTGTTCGATTTGCGTACTCATAGTTCAGACGAGGGTCGTCATGGCCAGCGACACGCGGGTCCCCTGCACGACGAGCAGAAGGCCAGCGATGCCGAGCATGTATTTGACTGCGTTTTTCTGGGAACCGGTGAGTCCCTGATTGACCAGCGCGTTGTACACGCCGTTGACGCCGTGGAACGTCGCGGTCACGAGGAACAGCCACATCGTCGCAAAGTAGCTGACCTGGCTCATCCGAGCCTGCGTGCCAAGGAACGTGATATCCGAAGCGTGGTTCACGAAGTGCAACAGCATGAAGTGGAACGCGAGCACGCCGATGAGGAACACCGCTGTCAGGCGCTGGAACAGCCAGCGACGCCCGCCGCGGTCAAAGGAGGAGTAGTGCTGTGCCATCAGGCTAGTTTCCCCCCGAGGAACGTCGGCACGCTTGCGATGACGATTGCGCCGGTCAGCAGGAGCGACGCGTAGAAGCTCTTGTCCTGCGATTCCAGCCCCACGCCGAGATCAACCATCAGCAGTCGAATCCCGTTGAGGATGTGGAAGACGGCGACGGCCAGCAGGCCGACTTCAAGGAACCGGACGATCAGCAGCGATTCGAGGCCGCTGAGCGTGCTGGTGTAGAGGTCACTGCCTGCCTGCGCGCTCGCCGGATCGACGCCGACCGAAGTGCTCAGCACCGCGATGTGGGTGAACAGGTAGCCCACGAGAACCCAGCCGGTGAACTTGTGGAAGATCCAGGCCCACATCCCGGCCGTGAACTCCCGCCACCGTCCGAAGTCCTCGACGGTGCCGCGATTGTAAGACTGACTCATACACTGGGGGGTTAGTCCGGGGACAGATAGTAGTTTCTACAATGGACGCGTATCGCCGGAATCTCGTCCGAAGACGTTCGTCAATTGACTACTCTGCAGTTACCAATCGTCGTCGTCAGCCCGGCGGTTCCACTCGATAGCTCGCTGTGTCCGGTCATCAAGTCGGACCAGATGACAGAGAGGGTTGCCGGGATACACCAGTGGGTTCTCAAGGATGCCGACCAGCAGGCCGGTAAACGGCGCACGCATCAGCGTGTTCTCCGTTTTGAACGGATTGGCGATCGTACAGATCACGTCGTCTTCGTACACCAGGTCACCGCGGTCGTAGTGCATATCCACCAGTCCGCCCGAGTCCGCACGGATCCAGGTTTTCTCGCCGCTGTCGTCGATGACTGTCCGCCAGCCCGGCCACCGGACGGTGTCAGAGTCCCGGAGACCAAACTCCGCAAGCACCGACCGCACACTCTCCAGCGCTGAGTCGATGAGCGGTCGCTGGAACCGATGGGCTTCGCCCATCTCTATCGTGATCGTCGGGACGCCCGAATCGCTCAGCTCCCGCCGGAGCGACCCCGACGGGCCGTCCGAGGAGATGATGACGTTCGACGAGAAGGCGTTTGCGACCCGCGCAACCTTCGGGTCGTCCATGTCCGCCCGGACGTGGAGCATATTCGTCCGCCCGCGCGTTGACGTGTGGAAGTCGAGGCCCACGTCACAGGGAGCCAGAAAGTTCCGGAAAATCTCGTGGGCCATCCGTTTCGCGCTCGTCGACTCGGGGTCGCCGGGGAACGAGCGGTTCAGGTCGCGGTCGTAGATCGGCAGGTACCGCTCCTGTGCCAGAAATGCAGGGACGTTCAGCACTGGCAGACAGATCAGCGTCCCCGCCAGCCCGTCGTGGTTCCATTCGTGGGCGACCTCTCGAACGACCTCGATGCCGTTGAGTTCGTCACCGTGTGCCGCTGCAGTGAGAAACACGGTCGGACCGGGCCGCTTCCCGTTGACGATGGTAACCGGCATCCGGACGGCATCCCCCAGATACGTCTCGCTGACCGTGTAGCGAATGTTGCGGGTTTCGCCCGGCGCAACGATTCCCCCGTCGTAGGTGAACGGCTCGGCCTCGTCCATGCCATCACAACGAGAGGCGGCGGCTAAAACCCCTCCGGCAAGGCGGTCCCCCGGTAGAGTCGTCCCGCATTACATATCCGTACACCTATACTGCGGCCGGCAGAAGGCGACAGCATGAGCGACCAGGATATTACCGTCGGCGTTCTCAGCCTCCACTCCAGCAAGGAGTCGAAGGCCATCCTGAACGCAGTCGATGAGATGGGCTACGACACGGAGTGGCTTCGCGCCGAAAACACCGCGATAAGCGTTACCGACGGCGAAATGACGCTCGAGCCCGCCGTTGATGTGGTCGCAAATCGGCTGCTGCTCTCCAGCGACGAACACCCCGCGGAAGGGATCGGCCTCGGGATGACTATCAGCCGGCTCGCACCGACGTTGAATGAGCCGATGGCGGCGACGACGGCCCTCCATAAGTTCGCAAGCGCTGCCGCGCTGGCCGATGCCGGCGTTCCGGTCCCGGACGCCCTGCTCGCGCTATCGAGTGACCTGCTGAACGAGGAACGGGACCGCTTCGGTGATCGTGCGGTGTACAAGACGGCCATCGGCACCCACGGGGGCGGGACGTGGATGGTCGATCTGGAAAACCAGGTCAACGCACAGGTCGGTGGCCGCTACGCGTTCTTACAGGAGTACATGGAACACGACGAGCAGCGCCACCACGACCTTCGCGTGTACGTCGTCGGCGACCAGATCGTCGGCGCGATGAACCGTTACGCGCCCGAGGGCGAGTGGCGGACGAACGTCGCGCTCGGCGGCGAGGTCGAGGACATGACGGGTGAACTCCCCGAGCGAGTCAGGGAAATCGCGCTCGATTCGGTCGACGCCATCGGGCTGGATTACGCCGGCGTCGACATCGTCCAGAGCGATGACGGCTACTACGTGCTCGAAGTGAACCCCACTGCCGGGTTCCGTGGCCTGTTCAAGGCCAGCGGCGTCAGCCCTGCCCCGTACATCGCTCAGCTCGCCATCGAGCGGGCCGGCGGGAGTGTCGATCATGAAACCGTCGAGCGACTCTCCGACCGACTTGACGACTCCAAGCCTGCGTGTACGCCGAAGAAGCCACAGCCGAAAGCACAGGAGAACGTCGTCGTCGGCTATATCGAGGAGGTTGTCGTCACCGGGACGCAGGGGACAAAGTCCGTCCTCGCGAAATCCGACACTGGCGCGACCAGAACCAGCATCGACGCCAAGCTCGCCGCGGAAATCGGAACGGGGCCGATTCTCGACATCGTGAAGATCAAATCAGGGAGCCTCAAGTCCGGTCGTTCGCGCCCGGTCGTCGACCTCGTCGTCGGCGTCGGCGGGACCCAGCACACCGTCACCGCCAGCGTCGAAGACCGCGGGCACATGGACTATCCGCTGTTGCTGGGTCGGGACATCCTCAAACACTATCAGGTCGACGTGACCCGCCGCGCGGACGACGAGTCAGACGTGGAAACAGAGGAAGAAGAGCAGAGCGAAGAGTAGCGACGCGTTCGTACCAGCTTTCGAGCCGTCTCAGTCCTCGCGCACTTCTGCGACGCTTTCGGCGATATCCTCGCTGGCCCGCCACAGATACAGGCTCGCGTAGCTCCGATACGGCGACCACCGCTCGGCGTACTCGCGCATCTCCGCGCGGCTGTACCCGTCACCGACGACGGCCTCGAACCCCTTGCGGATGCCGAGGTCGCCGACCGGGAACACGTCTTTTCGGCCGAACGCGAACAGGAGTTGCATCTTCTGAAATTGATAAACACTGTTATTACATTGTAGTTCGATAATCTACACGCCATGTCAAAGGATACGACTTTCACAATGAGATTAGACGGAGAGCGGAAAGCAGAATGGACTGAGTTGGCGGAGGAAAGTGGATTTGACGGATTGAGTGACCTTATTCGGTTTACGCTGAGTCAATTCGAGCAAGGGAATCTAAACGGCAGTGTCGACCACACGGACAGTGGTAATGTTGATACAGCCGCCATTCCAGATGATTTAGAGAACCGCTTGAAGCGTATTGAATCGAAGATTGACGGTGTTGATAATTCAGTGGATGTCGTCAAGCGTGAAGTTACTTCTGCGGGGTTA
Organism: Haloarcula sp. JP-Z28; assembly: GCF_011440255.1. Classification (NCBI taxonomy): domain Archaea; kingdom Methanobacteriati; phylum Methanobacteriota; class Halobacteria; order Halobacteriales; family Haloarculaceae; genus Haloarcula; species Haloarcula sp. JP-Z28. The sequence continues at coordinate 15,962 of NZ_JAAOHT010000063.1, forward strand.
GGAAATCTCACTGCCCCTGCCAGAGACGCTGTAATCAGCCAACTTCCAGTGGGCGAAAATTGGTCTGACGGCGTGCCAGCGGACGTGATAGCACAAACCCTTGGTACACGAGTTGGAGCCGTTGAACAGACGTTAGAGCGGGCTGAAGCGGAACTGAGTATCATCAAGTGTGGAGAACAGAATGGCAAACTTCGCTACTGGAAAGAGGATACTCAATGAGCGATATGAGCGATATTGACGACAGAAAAGCCAAACGCGTAATCAAAACACTGGGTGCTGATAACGAGAAAAGCGAAAATAGCATTGCCACATGGCAGTCCGATGCCCGTCAATTCGTACAGTGGTATGCTGAAAACGGCAGTCATGAAAGTGCCGTTGACGCGGAGAAATTTGAGATTGTAGATTTCCTTGAATACTGTGATGAAAACTTCCACCCCAACACTGTCGCCAGCAGGCATGGTTCAGTCAAGAAATTCTTTGGATTGGTCGCGGGAGAATACCTTGATTTCCGCGATGATAACCCCTTCACAAAGGTAGAGGAAATTCGCTCTCAGCCAAATGAAGCCCCAATGCAGAAAGAGCAAAGCAAGGGCTTTATTCCGCATATCACTGCTGATGAAAAAGAACAGTTAGCTGAAAATATCCCAAACCCCCGTGTTCGGAACGAACTGTTAATTAGAATGCTGTGGCAGACTGGAATGCGAGAACACGAAATACGGAATTTGAAAATCAATCACATTGACCGCGAACAGCGTATTATCACCGTTCATTCCTCGAAAACGGGGACTCGAAAAGTCGCGTACCAACAAAACGTCGATACCTTGCTTACACAGTGGCTTGATGGGGGGTATCGAGATCGCTTTGCATCGGCAACTGACAGTCCCTATGTCTTTGTGAGTCGGAAAAACGAACAGTTGGCCAAATCAAGAGTGAACGACGTTGTCAAGAAGGGGGCAAAGGCAGCTGGAATACAAGAGTCACTTGGAACAGACGCAGCGGGGAAAGAGCGATGGAAGATAACTACTCATTGCCTTCGACACAGTTTCGCAATCCAATCCCTTCGCAATGGAATGAATCTTCGGTACCTGCAAGAACTAATGGGACATGAAAAACTCGAAACGACAGAGAAATATTTGATTGAAGTGGAATCAGACGCCGTTGAACAACTAAAACACATCGGGCCTGGCACTGAGGAAACCGAGTAAACGACCTTTCTTTTTGAATGGGCATTGACGCTTGCATGGCCGTTCTTTCACTTCAACTGGTGGGGTTCACACCACTGGAACCATGTTAGACGGCCCTCTATGTGGGGATGCCCTTGCTTGAATGGTCTTTGTGTACAGCAACAGCAGTGTCGCGGCGACTCTCGTTCGCGGTCAGCCGCAAGCGGCAATGACCGCTCCCTTCGAGACGCACGCTCTTTCCACACAAGAAGTGCAACGGATATGGGGACAGAGGATATGGATTTGATTCAAGCGCCGCTTCACTCGAAACAGTGGGGTGTCAGTGATAGACGGTATTTCTCCTATCAGAACGACAGTGGGAGTGTTCCGAACAGAGTGGGGTTAATTCCACGGTAGTTCAACGCGCATAGTAGACTGTCGCTGTATTTGCGAAAAGTTTACCCAATTGTGGAATAAATCGCCCTGTGTAACCGCACCGTTCTACCCCCTTTCGCTATTCAACCCCCCGTTTGAGTGTTACAGAGAGTTTTTTACTCAGAATTACAGTCACAGTTGCAATCGCAATTCATCGCCAATGCCGCAATCGGGTCACGGGGTTTGTCGAGTGATTCAGTGTCGCTTTCCATTTTAAACGCAGTTTCTTCTAACGCGAATCTAATGGCCTCATTCACTGAAATTTCATCATCTGCATGATCACGGATTACTGAAATCAACTGCATATCTTTTTCTTTGATGCGAACAGTGGCCTTTGCCGACAGCCTTGCACCGTGAAGGTCAGTTGCCCGCCCACTGGATTTGAGGTACTTTTTTCTATCAGTGCCGCTCGGGATACTGTTATCTACGTCAGTCATGATTCTGAAATTTTCTTGATTGAATTCCTGTCTGAAGTATAACGAAAGTGATAGGATTTCAGAGTTAGCGCAGTGTCAACTACAATTCGACCCCCCTCCAAACCCGAACTGTGTGTTTGCGAGTTATTCAGCATCGAAAACTCCCTTTGAGGAATTCACCCACTTGTAGGGAGAGGCCCATGCAAGCGAAGCTCCATCGAGATCAATCGGTGTGCAAGTTTGGTCACTGGTGAATCGATCACGGAGACTTAGATGGGGGAGTGACGTTGCCGTGTACAGCGCACCTTGTGAAATGCTATCAAAGGGGTTCCCACAGACGCCGCTTTGCTCTGCTATTGAGGGGGCATGGTCGACCCACACCGCCGTCTCATCATCTATCGAATGGCTATCTTCGGGGGCAAAGGACGACTGTTCAACGAACGTTTCAATCGCAGATCGAAAAAGCATTGCATCAACCTCATTGTCACTGTCGTCTATCCAGCACAGAACATGACGGTGGGGGGTAGCGAACCACTCTGTCCCTTCACTGATAGCACAGTATTCCCAGTCGAATCCACCATAGGTTGACAACTCATATCGCAATCGGTCATACACGTCGCTCCACGGACTGTGAAGTGCCTCATCCAAGCGCCACGGTGATACCCATTCATCATTCTGACGAGGCCTTACACGCAATGTGAGCATGGCTATGGTCATATCATCATACTCTCTGCGCAAACGACGGTCCGTTGCACAGATTTCTCGATAGGTAGACAGCTGTTGCTCTGCTTTCGAGGAATGACCTTCCGAGCGAAAGTTCGGGATTTCAAGCCGTTTGTAGATTTGCGTGGCTTTCTCCCAAGGGACGGGGGTTAGTGACTCGCATACCTCTGTCACGGTCCAAAAATCTTCAACTGGTTCCTCGAAACTGCCGTGTAGTGGGTCGACACGGGGAGGGCAGTCCCCACACCCGCATTCGTAGAGTGGCGCTGGCAAGGCGCTTGCAGTGATATTTGACGGTGCAATAGGTATTGCCCGTCGCTGTGATTGAAGCGACGTGTACGCGGTCTTATCACTGTCAACGTCGATTGACGGTGAGGGGGGTGCGCCAGACGGTAAGGGGGGTTGCAGTGGTTCAGTGACATTATCGCTAACGGGACTTTTGACCACATCTCGAAGCCGCATTCAGCAATCCACCCCCGCTTTAGCATACTCATAACTTATGTGTATCCCACCAAAGGGTTTTTCTGTCTGAAACCCCAATGTAAAATTGCCGTCAGTCATGGTGATTCGAGTCGTCGTGTCTGCAACTGACGCCTGACATTTCGATACTCTCTTTCAGTCCCGCTCCAACGGGGTTCAAAATCTTCCTTCATTCTAAATCTCAAATAGTCAAATCTCAATCAGTTACTCATTCATGTAACGGCTATCTCTGTTCTCAGTTGAACTGGTTTGTGAGCCGCTGTCGTCTTTGAACGTAATTTCATTGGCAATGGCATTACCAGTCTCTTGATCGGGTGCAATGACAGTCACATCGCGGGCACTGTCATAGCCACGGGTAGACTGTCGTGACTGACCGCTGGCAGCCGCCGTTGCAGACATACCAATATCCATTCCGTCGATTTGACTCCCCACAGCACCGAATTCACGGAGACTGTCAGTGGCAGAACTAATCTTGCTCTCCATTCCGACAAAGGCACTGCCGACACTGTAGAGGGCCGCCCCAAGACCAAATGCCAATACACCAATCAAGGCGACTAAAGCCGCTTTGAGTGCGAGTGTACTGAGAGTTGTAGCGACCTGTGCGCCAATTAGTGACGATAGTGATGGGATGTACGTGCTCAATATCGTTGCAGCCTGTTGTACGAAGGTCGCACTCAATATCTGTCCAGCAACACTGTATAGTGCACTTACCGTTGCTAACGTCAGTATTGTACCGATAAGGACACCAAGAAGCTCCAAGCCGTATGGAATGACATCAAAGAAGGACAGAATGCTTGTCAGTGCTTTAATCACGACCGTCGAAACAAAGAGGAATCCCATTGACAGTGAGAGTAGTGGTGGGACAATCTCTGCAACTGCCGTTGCCAAGGTAAACAGTAGTGGCAGTGTATCAGCAAGGACATTCCCAAATCCTTCAATCAGATTGAGGTTCCCGAGGAATGCATCGACGGCTGCAAACACGGGGAAGGATGCTGCACCAAATCGAACGATTTTATCTAACACAGACGGCACTGTCCGTTCGAGATAATCGAGTGCCCCACGAGCATCGTCAGTCAGTGTCGTAAGGAACTGTGCTCTATCACCGAGACGGGCAAAGATGGTTTCCACACTACCGAAGGCTTCTGTTGCTAACGGTGCAAGACGGTTGGCAACGGGACCAAAGGCATCAAGGAATGACTCTTTTAGTTCAGTAAGATTCTCTTGTAAGGTAGATAAATCAATCTCACCACCATCCATAGCCATGCCAAGTACGGCAAGGCCACCGACGCTACCAAGGGCCGTTGCAGCAGCAACCGCCGCACCACCAAGGGCAATTAACCCACCAATGGCCGCTGGTAATGCGCCAATGAAGGTGAATAGAAGTGGTAAGATAGAGGCAAAGACTTTGAAGAAATCACCCATCTTCAACTCAAGGTCAGCAAACTCAGACACGAGATTGCTAATCGCTAACTGCCGTTCATTGTCAGCAAAGGGGCCTGTGCGGTCTAACAATTCAAGTCCATTGGCCTGTGCGCCAGCCAACTTCGCGGCAATGTCGTCAAATGGATTTGAACCACCGTCCGTTGTTGCCAGACGGCTTTCGCCCGTCTCTATGTTGATATCATCATCAACACTGTCAACGGCACTGTCCAGTGTTTCGAGCTTGGCTAACGAATCGCCAAGCCGAACTTCAGCATCAATTGGAAAGACGCGGTTAGCCATTTGATCAATCGAAGTCAACATTTGACCCAACTCTGCCAACGTATCCTCGAAGTCTTCTATGACACTGGCTTCTAAGATTAAGTTGTCTACCATTCTATTCACCCCATAGACCGATGTTATTTGCAGTCATAAATCTCAAAGTTAAATATCAGTTATTTTGTATTCTTGCGAAGATCAAACTTCCCACCTTCACGGATCACAGCGTCGTCTGGTGTTTCCGCAGAATCTATTTGCACTGATTTGCGGAGTTTCCGTCTCCGCTCAGCGAGTTGGTCACTCAGTTCATCAACCTCTTTTTCCAGTTCACTGATTCTGGAATCAACTGCGTCATTTTTGCCCCGCACTGCATCGACAGTGAGAATTTCAAGACCGCCTTCTAAATTCGAGGTTCCATCGCAATCGCAACTGTCGCCAAAGGAGTTGATTTTGAAACTGCTATCGCCGTGAATGTACCCACTCTCAATGGGCGTGGCAATACTGTCAGTGTGGATTCCGCAGCCATCTTCTACGGAACACCGTCCCTTGCGAACAGAGGCAATGTGATCGTAAATTAGGTTGCGCTGATACCCATCAATTGCCGTTGAAACACCGTCAGTTAGTTCCACAGAGGCTCGAAAGCCGATGGAAATGGATTTGGTTTCATCGACTGTGGAAACTGCATCAGCGTCGTTTGACGGAATGTACAGGGTCGCTTTCTGTCCACTATCGTAATAGGGATGTCGCCAGAACCCACGCATCTGTGAGTAATCTGTAATCCGCTTCGATGGTGGATGCCCCACTGTCCAGGGGCAATTATCAATCTGCCACAGAGAGGTTTTCAGTTCCTCAGTGGGCTTTTTGAGTGTCAGTTGTTCTCCATCGCCCACAGTATACGTCTGTTCAATGGGTCGAGCGACGGTCGCATCATAGCGATGGAATTGATCTGTCTCAAAGAAATCTGTTCGAGGGTCGTTAACCTCAATCGGTTCGACCGTCCCACTGCTATCGTTCAGAACAGTACCGTCGCTTGCAATCGGACTGAAATCAACCGTTGCTGAATCCTCGAACCAGTAAATGTTCTTTTCACTCATTTAAATTTGATAGAAATGTCAGTTATTTTGTATGGCGGCGAAGATCAAACGGACCGTCACTTTCGCGCTCAGAATCGCTATCGGCAAATTCACTGTCAATAGCAAGTTCAGATTCAAGCCGTTCAATACGCTGCTCAAGCCGTTCAATACGCTGCTCAAGTTCTTTAACTGACATTATTCAGAATCGAAATTATCCAACTTCTCTTTGAAAATTTTGTGTGGTTCTTCACCAGATTCAAGTTCGCTCACAGCCGCAACCGTTGCTTCACGCAATTGGCGCGCATCATCAGCGCCTATGTCGGCACTCGAAAGTTCACTCTCCAATCCGTGAAGTACATCTTGAGGATTTTCCTGTTCTTGTAGAGAGTGACAGTATTCAACTGATTCTTTCACATCAGCGGCGTCATAATCCTCGTTGAGTCGCTCTATCACATCAGGACGGCGATGGACAAGGAGGGCTGCGATTTCACTGATGTCATTCGTCGTTCCGCTGTCATCGCTTAGCAGGTCCCTGAACGACAGTGCAACGTCCTTGTCGTCAATGTAAAACGGAAAATCAGGATCGCCAGCGAGGATTTTGCTATCATCATCGACAGAACGCCATACGTCTGTCATTCTACTGGGCCTCCTTTGCAATTTCAATGCACCGTCTAAGCGCAACACGATGTGCGACCTGTTCGCCCGCACTACCAAACAGGTCTTTCTTAATGTCTTGTAGAGCATCTAAATCGCATCTTCGGACGCTAATGGTCGTAAATTCGGGAGATTCGGTATTACTGTCAGCAGTCATTGATTGCAATCTTACTTAGAACTCGCGGCGTAAAAATCCATCGGTATTATATAGTAGAAGACTTTGGCACTAATAAATGTACCCATAAACTCTCTTTTTCCAATATACGTCTGTCTATTCATTGAAACAAAACTCCTTTTTATAGGGTATTTCACTCCCAACTCGCCAACAAATTCCAGTCCATATTTGCAAAAAATATTATTTCAAGAGCGGGATTGCAAACGACATTGAGATATGTAGTTGTTCGACGGGGGTACGCCCTCCATGCAAAGCGACCCTCATCTTATCGAAGATGCGATGTAGGTACCCTGCCACTGAAATCTACACAGAAAACGACAATTACGTTATAAGCACTTTATTGCTAAACCAAGTGGTTTTGGTTGTGCAATGATAGAAATTGATTGAGCGGCTACTGAGCGGCAAATACCGTTTGATGATGTAACGAATCTGTAGCGATTGCGAGATGCCCTCCCCCTGTCTCTCACTTCCTCTATATATGGCTAATTTCGATGGGGTAGTGGTCGTAAGAAAAAACGTTATGTATTGGTAACAGTTCTTTTTTCTTTGTAAATAAGCAATTGAAGCCCGTTAGCGTGCATTAAGGTGGATACCACTGTATTATCTAAGTGCAATGGCACATGACCCATTGAAGCCCGATGATAGCGATGAACTGATTCCGATTTCAAATGAAACGTACACTGCAATGAGGGGGCAAAGAGCCTATCGAATCACTGGTAAGGAGATAGAGCTTGGTATCTATAATGACTGATGATGAATTACCGCGCATGAACGAGAGTGAAATTGAGTTTTTCGAGAGCAACGAAGGTGCGCTTTTCTATGGCAACATGGTGGTAGATGTCGGTCGAAGATTCAAGCCCGTAGTTGAATCGGATTCTCCTACTACTGATGTTATGGGTTCGACCAAGGTGGTTCGAGACGTTGATCCCGATACGATGGAAGTTTTATTGACCTACCAGGATTCTCAATTTGGCCGTGAAGTAGTCCACTGGCCGTCTGAAGGTGGCAAGTACGTACCCGTAGATGAGGCGGGTTTTACCGAGAACAACTGAGTAGTCTCTTTTGCGTTTCAGTCCCGTTTGCTTTGAAAACTGTCGTGTTAGTGCGTGAGAGTGGGTGATTGAAGTTCTGTTGCTAATCTTTAGTGTTCTCCAATCACTTTGCCTGTGAAGTAGGCACTTTTATTAGTGTAGTTACTGCAGTGAAAACGCGGGAAGTGCTGTTTCCCACCCCTATTCCCCACCCTCATTCCTTTGTCGCTATAACACTTGCAGGGGGGTGTTTCAGCGAATTTGTTGGTTAGCAGATTCCCTTCCGAGTGGCTTTTGAGAGGTTTGTATTACCTCAATAATACAAATCTAAATCTATAATCGCAAGACAGCAGTGGGATGATATTTGTAATTGGTTTCTTTCACTCTCAAAACCTTGAATCACAGTTAGATTTCTTATACATTGCTTACAGAGACGGGAAATTCAGTGTATATACAAAGTAAGTACATCAAGCCGACAGGAGTTGCATATTTGCGGTCCAGTCGCCGACACCCGTAATAGCGGTCAGTTCCTCGTGGATCTCCTCGTCGGCGGCGTCCTCGAACGTTTCCAGCGAGTAGCCGTGTTCCAGAAACGCATCGGCGACCTCGTTGACGTAGCGGGTTTTCTGCCGCGAGAGCCCGGCGTCCCGGAGGAGGTCGTTGTCAGCGTCTTTGATGCCCGCCGGTGTCACGGTGACGGCGTCGAACAGTCGCTCCCGTGTCGCGGCGGCCGACGCCATCGACACCTGCTGGCGGAGAATCGAGACGACGAGCCGCTCGAAAAGGTCCGACGCCGGGTCGAGCGTGAGTTCGCCGTGTGTCTCGACCAGCGGCCCGATATCGGGGTCTGCGCGTAACACCTCATGTGGCGAGTCACTCATGGCTCTGTGATACTGACTCGACGGAAAAGAACGTATCTGTCGCCGTTAGCCGTCAGCGATGATAGGGTCCGGATTTGGTGAGGCGACACCGGCAGCGCCGACAGGCTCCGCCGGGTTGCCCACGACTGTCGTGTCCGGGGTCACGTCATCGACGACGACTGCGCCAGCGCCGACGGACGCGTTCTCTCCAACGGTGATCGGTCCCATTATCGAGGCATCAGCGCCGATGGTCGCGCCGTCCTTGACCGTCGGGTGGCGCTTTTCGCGGCGCATGGACGTGCCGCCGAGGGTGACACCGTGGTACAGGAGCACGTCGTCGCCGATTTCGGCCGTCTCCCCGATGACGATGCCCATCCCGTGGTCGATGAACACGCGCTCGCCGATCTCCGCGGCGGGGTGGATCTCGACGCCGGTCAGGAACCGCGCGACGTGAGAGATGAGTCTGGCGAGCAACGCTCGGTCGTTCGCCCAGAGCCAGTGGGCGACACGATAGGCCCAGATCGCGTGCAGGCCGGGGTACGTGAGCGCGACCTCCATCGCGCTGGTCGCCGCCGGGTCCTTTGTGAGTGCTGTACGAATATCCGCTTTCAGTCGGTCAAACATGGTGTGTAGTGTGGGTGGTGTCGTCTGTAGACGGGACGGCTGGCCGGGCCGAAGCACTGGACGGAGCTTACTGGGGACAACAACAGCGACAGGGAGGGTAGCAACTGATTATGGTCTGAAGCGGGCGAGTAGCACGGCGTGGGACTCGGTCGCCCATCGTTGGCTACTCTACGTTGCTCGGCGGCTTAAAAAGCAGCGGTTGGACTGCTGTCGTTCCTCACTCAACGAGCGCACCCTCGGGAGACGGGTGTCTCACGTCGACAACCGGGGACTGCTCAGGTCATGCCCTTTCCGAGCAGTTCCCGGGCGATGATGTTCTTCTGGATCTCGGTCGTCCCCTCGTAGATCTGGGTAATCTTTGCGTCGCGGTAGAACCGCTCGACGTCGAAGTCGTTGACGTAACCAGCGCCGCCGTGGATCTGGACGGCCTCGTCGGCTGTTTCGACGGCGACGCGGGAGGCCTTTTCTTTGGCCATTGAGGCCAGCTGGGTGAGCTTGTCGGCGTCGTTGTCGACGCTCCAGGCGGACTTGTGAGTTAGCTGGCGTGCCGCCTCGATTTCGGTGAACATCTCGGCGAGTTTGTGCTGGGTGGCCTGGAACTCTGAGATGGACTGGCCGAACTGCTCGCGGTCTTGGGCGTACTCCAGCGCGCGCTCGGCGGCCCCGCGAGCGATACCGACGCCCTGTGCGGCCACGCCGGTCCGGGTCTCGTCGAAGAACTGCATTATCTGGAGGAAGCCGGCCCCGCGCGTTCCCACAAGGTTGTCTTCGGGGACGCGTACATCGTTGAGAATGAGTTCTGCGGTATCCGACGCACGGATACCCAGTTTCCCCGTAATCTTCTCGGCTTCGAACCCGTCGCGGTCGGACTCAATGAGAATCTGCGAGAAGCCGTTGTACCGCCCCTCCGCGTCCGGGTCAGTCTCACAGAGCACGACGAAGTAGTCGCCGACCGAGCCGTT
>NZ_JAAOHT010000064.1:0-25779 GCF_011440255.1 Haloarcula sp. JP-Z28
CCAGCGCCGCCGTGGATCTGGACGGCCTCGTCGGCTGTTTCGACGGCGACGCGGGAGGCCTTTTCTTTGGCCATTGAGGCCAGCTGGGTGAGCTTGTCGGCGTCGTTGTCGACGCTCCAGGCGGACTTGTGAGTTAGCTGGCGTGCCGCCTCGATTTCGGTGAACATCTCGGCGAGTTTGTGCTGGGTGGCCTGGAACTCTGAGATGGACTGGCCGAACTGCTCGCGGTCTTGGGCGTACTCCAGCGCGCGCTCGGCGGCCCCGCGAGCGATACCGACGCCCTGTGCGGCCACGCCGGTCCGGGTCTCGTCGAAGAACTGCATTATCTGGAGGAAGCCGGCCCCGCGCGTTCCCACAAGGTTGTCTTCGGGGACGCGTACATCGTTGAGAATGAGTTCTGCGGTATCCGACGCACGGATACCCAGTTTCCCCGTAATCTTCTCGGCTTCGAACCCGTCGCGGTCGGACTCAATGAGAATCTGCGAGAAGCCGTTGTACCGCCCCTCCGCGTCCGGGTCAGTCTCACAGAGCACGACGAAGTAGTCGCCGACCGAGCCGTTAGTGATCCACATCTTGTTGCCGTTGATGACCCACTCGTCGCCGTCCTTTCGCGCCTGCGTCGACACCGACGACACGTCCGAGCCGGTGTCGGGTTCGGAGATGGCCGCGCCCATGATGGCGTCGCCCGTGGCAACGGGCTCCAAGTACTCCTCCTTCTGGGCCTCTGAGCCAAACCCGATGAGGGCGTCAGCACCGAACGCGGCCGACTGGATGCTCAGACCGATACCGGGATCGGCCGCGAACAGTTCCTCGGCGATGATGGCGTTCATCAGCGTATCGTAGCCTGCGCCACCATACTCTATCGGGATGTTCGCCCCGGTTAACCCCATCTCAGCGGCTTTTTCGACGATTTCTCGGGGGAACTTCTCTTCAGTGTCGTACTCGGTCGCGACGGGTTTGATTTCATTTTCCGCGAACCGGGCTATCTCGTCCTGTATCTGTCGCTGCTCTTCTGTCAGTCCGAAGTCCATATGTGGTGTGTTGACGTGATATGCATTAATGGTTTGTAATCCGAAATAAACTGGAGAGTGGTTTTCTAATGAGAGAAACGTTGAAGCCTCGGCCGGCAGTGGAACGATATGTCATGGATTTCGAGGATATTGACACTATCGCCGTGCTCGGTGCCGGGAATATGGGCCATGGAATCACCGAAGTGGCCGCGCTCGCAGGCTACGACGTGCGGATGCGAGACATCAAAGACGAGTTCGTCGAGGACGGCTACGACAACATCGAGTGGTCGCTGAACAAGCTGGCCGAGAGAGACCAGCTCACCCAGGAGGAAGCCGATGCGGCGCTTGACCGCGTCACGCCGCTGGTCGATGTCGAGGAAGCAGTCAGCGACGTCGACGTGGTCATCGAAGCCGTGCCGGAGAAAATGGAGATCAAGAAGGACGTGTACACAGAGGTCGAAGAACACGCGCCCGAAGACGCCATCTTCGCCACCAATACATCCAGCCTCTCCATCACGGAGTTGTCGGAAGTGACCGAGCGGCCCGAGCAGTTCTGTGGGATGCACTTCTTCAATCCGCCGGTGCGGATGCAACTGGTCGAGGTCATCTCCGGCGCACACTCGGGCGACGACACGCTGGAAGCCATCGAGGCGCTTGCCGAAGACTTCGGCAAAACACCGGTCCGCGTCCGCAAGGACTCGCCGGGATTCATCGTCAACCGCATCCTCGTCCCGCTGATGAACGAGGCCGCGTGGCTCGTCCACGACGACGCGGCGACCATCGCCGAGGTCGACTCGACGACGAAGTTCGACATGGGCCTGCCGATGGGGTCGTTCGAACTCTCGGACCAGGTCGGCAACGACGTGGGGCTGCACGTGCTTGAGTACATGCACGAGGTCCTCGGCGAGCCGTACGCCCCGTGTCCGCTGCTCGAAGAGAAGGTCGAGAACGAGGAACTCGGGAAGAAGACCGGGAAGGGCTTCTACGACTATGAGAACGGCGGCGTCGACATTCCGACGGATGCCGGCCGCGAAGATGTCGAGCACCGCCTCGTCGCCGTGATGGCAAACGAGGTCGGGAAACTCGTCGAGAACGACGTCGCTCCCGTTGCAGACATTGACCAGGCTGTCCAGCTCGGCGGCGGCTTCCCGGACGGTCCCGCAAAAATCGCCGACAAGACCGGTCTGGAGACGCTTATCGACACACTCGAGGAAACCCACGAGGAGACCGGCGCGGAGCGCTACGCCGTCGCTGACGGCCTCCGAGAGGCCGCCGAGTCGGGCGGCTTCTACGGCAGCGACGACGATGCGCCGGCGGAGTTCGACAACGTCACCGTCGAATATCCCGGTGACATGGTCGGTCACATCGAACTCGACCGTCCGCACCGGATGAACACCGTCAGCCCGGACCTGATGGACGACCTTGCCGACGCCGTCGACCTGCTCGAAGATGACGACGAGGTGCGTGCCATCCTGCTGACCGGAGCCGGCGACAAGGCGTTCTCCGCCGGGGCCGACGTGCAGGCGATGGCCTCGAACGCGACGCCGCTGGACGCTATTGAACTCTCCCGCAAGGGCCAGCAAACCTTCGGCAAGCTTGAGGAATGCTCGATGCCAGTCGTCGCCGGAATCGACGGCTACGCGCTGGGCGGCGGGATGGAACTGGCGACCTGTGCCGACCTCCGCGTGGCCTCGGAACGCTCCGAACTGGGCCAGCCAGAACACAACCTCGGCCTACTGCCGGGCTGGGGCGGCACGCAACGCCTCGCTCGCATCGTCGGCGAAGGCCGCGCCAAGGAGATTATCTTCACCGGCGACCGTTACGACGCCGACGAGATGGCCGAATACGGCTTCATCAACGAGGTTGTCGACAACGACGCTCTGCACGAGCGGGCGCTGGAGATGGCCAAAGACATGGCCGCCGGCCCGCCGGTCGCACAGAAACTCACCAAGCGCGCCATGCTCGCCGGCCGCGACGACATTGATGCTGGCCTCGAAGTCGAATCACAGGCCTTCGGCCACCTCATCGGGACCGACGACGTGATGGAGGGCATCAACGCGTTCATGGGCGACGGAGAGCCGGACTTCGAAGGGAAGTAATACCAGACAGACGTCCGCCGAGCAACACCGTCGCATCTTTTTGCTGGATACGTTTCGGGGGCGGTCTGTTTACGATACCCGCACGCCTGTGGTACGCATCCTCAGGTAGCGTTGATTTCGATGGGGTTAAATTGGTCCACCCGGAACGTTTGAGTACGCTCGGTTGGTGTAGTCCGGCCAATCATCTTGGCCTTTCGAGCCGAGGACCAGGGTTCAAATCCCTGACCGAGCACATTACTGTCGCAAACAAGTTCGCAAGCAACTGCTGCATCAGCCGTTCGGTGCAGCACCCCGCTGAACAGGTGTGGTGCGCACTCGCGCTTTCAGCCTCCGAGCTGCACGGTGTACCTGGTTTGTGTCCCGAGATACGTCCTGGAATCTGTGACCGTTAGGGGGGTCGTTGTTCCCCGACTGATGCCGCTCCATATCGGGTCGCCGCCGAAAGAAAGCGCGTGCACACCGGTCGCGTCATCGCTCCGGGTCCAGCAGACAACTGTGTCAGCTGTCGTCTGAATCTCCCGTAGCGACCGTCCGAACAAGCAGCTCCAGACGCGCTCTCCGGCAATTCGGTCAACGGCATGGACCGTCGTCTCGCCACCAGAAACGCACACTATCCCATCCCGCACGATCGGCCGATTCGTCCCGCAATGACCCCACTGCCCCGCCAGTGGGCCGTTCGTCTGGTATATCCACCGAACTGCGTCACCTTCCGGCGGGCCGGGACGCTTGTCACTCGCCGCTGGTCCGTCGCTGTCTCAGGACGTTGGTCGGACCCCCTTGTCGTGCCCGTCGGAGACGCTGACGGTAGGCAAACCAGTGGTATCCGCTATCCTGACAGTCGATTGGCTCAAATAAATCTACAAGATTTTATTTTGGATGATAAGCTGTTATACATTCATATTTAACAAATAAATAACTAAAAGAAAACATATTTGTATATGTATATAATCCCAGTAGTACATGGACCGACGAACATACATCGGTACGATTGGAAGCAGCATGGCTGCACTCAGCCTTGCCGGATGCAGTGGTAGCGACGGGGGAGACGGAAACGAGTCAACATCAACGCCCGAACCCACGTATGAAGTAGACCAGGAAGCACCGGCGCGACTGAAATTGCTCTCAGTGAGTGGGCCAAAAGAGGTCGCGTTCGGTGACACCATCAAGGGTGACGTGACTGCTGTCAACGTCGGTGGCGAGCCGATCTCCGGGGATGCGACCATCGAGTTCGTCCATTCAGAGTCGGGTGCCACTGAGCCACAGACAGTTACCGTCAACGCTGATGGCCTGAAATCCGGCGAAGAAGTCTCGCATAGCTATCGTGTTGACGCCAACTACGCCGGTGCATGGGCGTTTGAAACGTCTTCGGACTTCTACGCTGTCGACGGTACAGTCACGTCAACCGTGTCGGTCCTCCCGAAGCAGGGGAGCACTGGGGAAACCATTGAGCTTGCGAGTGGGGTTCAGGCCACAGTGTCCGATATGACCTATGAACAGATGATAGCCTACGAGTTGTCTCCTGGCGAACGGACCATAGGCGACAACACTGCACATGCTATCCGCGAAACGGTCTCAGATAATATCCTGCTGATTCTGAGCGTTACGTTCGAGAATGGAACGGGTGAGGCAAAGACAGTGTCAAAAGACGACTTTGTTGTTCCCGAATCGAGCTTCGTGAGCGAGTCGGCCGCAGGTCGTGACGGAACGAATGCAGCCGGGGAGAACATCAACCCGGGACAGACCTACAGCGGCCACCTGATTTACGCTGTCCCGAAGGCTCAGATTGACGACCTCACATTCGGCATAAACCTCGCTGAGGGGAGTGCGGTCGCTGATATCGAAATCCCGCTACAGTCTCCCGGTGGCTTCCCCGAGTTCGAACTGGCGAATATCGATGTGCCACCGGAGGATGTTACAGGTGATGAAGCAACAGTTGCGATGGAGGTCGAAAATGTGGGTGACAGCGCCGGAATGTTCAAATCTATCTTCGAGTTCAAAACACCCGAACAGTCAGGCTTATTTGCCAGCTATTCCGCCGATACGTGGTACATTGACGCCGATGGCCCTTTCACACAGCGGATTCCCGCTGGAGAAACTAGAACCATCGAACTGGTGACGGAGCCGGATTCGGACAGACGGTGGGACTACCGGACGACACCTTTCGGAGCGGAGTGGACGTTCGAGGCCGTAGAATAGGTGTAGGGCCCCTCACGATTACACTACTGTGACTTCTATGTCTCCCGCTTCTCGAACGAGTCAACAGCGGTAGGTATTTTTCGGGGCCGGGCGACGGGCAGACCATGCAAGCTGTCGTACTCGCGGCGGGGCAGGGGACGCGTATGCGGCCGTTGACGGACCACACACCGAAGCCGATGCTTCCGGTCGCTGACCGGCCGCTGGTGGCACACACCGCAGACACCGCGATTCAGGCGGGGGCCGACGAACTCATCTTCGTCGTTGGCTATGAGGCCGAGGCAGTCCGCTCGTACTTCGGCGATGAGTACGGCGGCGTCCCGGTCAGCTTTGCCGTCCAGGAGGAACAACTGGGGACCGCCGATGCGGTGGCCGCCGCAAAGGAACATCTTGAGGGTCCCTTCGCAGTCCTCAACGGCGACAATCTCTACGACGCCGAGAGTCTCAGCGGCCTCTTTGACGCCGCGCCGTCGGTCGCCGCCTACCGCGTTGACGACCCGACAAGCTACGGCGTCCTATCAACTGAGGGCGACACCATCACCGGCATCGTCGAGAAGTCGGACGACCCGCCGACGGACCTGGCGAACGCCGGCGCGTACGTCTTCCCGGCCGAGGCACGGGACTGGCTGGACGTGCCCCTCAGCGACCGCGGGGAGCGCGAAATCACGGATGTCCTTGCGAGAGTCATCGAGGAGTCGACAGTCACCGCCGTCGAGGTCGACCGCTGGCTGGACGTGGGCCGGCCCTGGGAGCTACTGGAGGCCAACGAGTGGAAACTGGGACAACTGGACCGGCGACTCGACGGCGAGGTGCGAGGCGATGCGGACCTGCGCGGCGAAGTCGTCGTCGAGGCGGGTGCAGTCATCGAACCCGGCGTCGTCATCGAGGGGCCAGCGCTGGTCCGCTCTGGCGCTCACGTCGGGCCGAACGCCTACATTCGTGGGGCGACCCTTCTGGGTGAAGATACCCACGTCGGCCACGGGGTCGAACTCAAGAACACGGTTTTGATGGCTGATTCGAACGTTCCCCACGTCTCCTACGTGGGTGACAGCGTCATCGGTCGCGAGGTCAACTTCGGCGCTGGAACGCAGGTGGCGAACCTTCGCCACGACGGCGACCCGGTCCGAATGACGGTGAAAGGCGACCGCGTCTCGACGGGCCGGCGGAAGTTCGGTGTCGTCGCGGGCGACGGCGCAAAGACGGCCATCAACACCAGTCTGAACGCCGGCGTTGTCCTCTCATCGGGCGCGACGACGACACCCGGCGAATCCGTCACTCGGGACCGATAGCGAGGACCTCGCAGCGAGCATCTGTGTACGATGACTCCACGCAGGTGTCCTTTTGTTTCTGATTCGTCATTCGTGTATGTTCGTGACGTTCAGTGCAAGTATGTGGGATTAAGTGTCGTGAAAGACATTCCCAACTAAGATGGTCGACCCGACATCGGATCACCACGAAGATATCGACGAGGACGAGGCACCGGAGTGTGCTACCTGCGGTGACGCTATCGCTAACGAAGTGACCCACCGCGTCATTACATGGATCGAGGACAGCACCGTCGAAACAGCCCACTTTTGCAACGAGGACTGCCGGCTAGAGTGGCAGTAACGCGTCTGTATTCCCTGCCGGTTCAGGCCCGGGTACCTGTTCCAGTTTGCGTCCCTCGGTGCGTCTTTGACAGACCACAGATGTGTGTCAATGATTCATACGTGCCTACACAGTTCCGGTATCGATGTGATGCACTGCATCGGGGGAGAGTAGTCTCTCTGTAGGGAGTTTGACCCATCCGTTTGCAAGAATACGGACCTCACCTTCGTGGAGGACTGTCTCTTGTTCTTTATCAGCATAGACAATCGCGTTCTGATACTCCTGTACGAAGTCGTCCATCGCGTTTCCCCAGACCGGCTCAGATGAAATTACCATGTAAAGAACACGGGACGCTCTGATAAAAATGGTACTGTAATGACGGTTCCGCAGGATTCTCAGAGCAGATAATCTGGCCACAATGCGTATAAAACAGATTATATTGTTGAGACGTGATGGATCGAATCACAAGACGAACTGTTCTCTCAAGTGCTGGCAGTACCATTCTTACACTCGGTGCAACTGCTGTGAGTGGAAATCCAGGCCGCGGCTCCGGCCGTAATAATACGACTGTGCAGATGAGAGAGACCGACGATATCGGCTCTGCGGAGCGGTGCCGGCTTCCACAGTCGATGATGGACGCTCTCGGTGTTCAGGCGGACCAGCAGGTTCGACTCGTGTACGACGGCGAGGCCGCAGTATTCACTGTTGCTCTCTCGGACGATACGTTCGGATACATCAACGACAATGGGAGAGAGCGTCTGCGAGCGAAAAGCGGGTCGTTCCGCGTTGCTGTTAGCGCAGACGTTATTGATTCGAATCTGGACGAAGAGCAAGCCAAAGCAGAAGGTGGGTTTATAGAACGGGCAACTGAGTCGGAGCAGTCTGAACTGGCAGTCCTTGCGCCACACGGTGGATACATTGAGTGGGGAACTGACACGCAGGCGGAACGCATGACAGCCCAACTGGACGCAACCAAATGGTGTAGTTCGGGATGGTCGCCCGGCGGCGGCGCGTTCCGTCGGTGGCACATTACCTCGACAGCTATCCACCCGGACTCGTTCCCGGCCTTACAAGATATCTCTGATCGGGAGTTCGACCACGCCGTCGCCTTCCATGGCTGGTCAGAGTCTCACGTGGGTATTGGCGGCGCTGCACCCACCTGGCTCCGTAGAGACGTTCGCGACGCCATCTCCGAGGTTGTCGACTGTGACGTTCGCCTTGCTACTGATGGCTCACGGGCCGGCGATTCGCCGGAGAACATCGTCAACTGGATCACCGCATCCGGGAGCGACGGCGTCCAGATTGAGCAACCGTGGGCGGTCAGAGACGAACCAAGAAACACCGTTGCTGACGCAGTTGCCGATGTATTTGAAGTGTTGTAGGAGACAGCGCGGGCCCAGCCAACCGCTTAGCTCCCGTCTTCAGAAACTATGGCGGAGCGATTGGATCCGAGCGCGGTTTCGTCTTCAGCCGTCGAACAGCGCCGATCCGACAGCAGCAGCGATCAAGTCACTGTACTTTCGCCTGTCGGCGATGGGCTGTCCGATCCAGATCCCGTTCGATTGGCTCTCAGTAACCCGATTGACTAGCGTCTGTGGGCTGTCTGCTGCGTAGTGACTCTCACCCAGTTTGACCGGCGACCCGTCGTGTGGCAGCGCACTGTCAATCGAATCGGCAACCGACTGTCGGATGTCTTCGGGTGCAGCGCCACCGACATAGATCGTTTTCTCGTTGATACCGTTGAAACTGACTGCGTAGTCGTATGTTTGCTCGGACAATTCCGCGAGACGCGGATAGCAGATAGTCGAGAGCTCTGCCGATGGGACGTACCACCGGTAGAAACTCGTGTCCGACCCGTATCCCTGAAGCTTCCAGGACGTGACACTGGCATCAGAGAATTCCGAACGGAGACGTGTGACCTGCCCGCCGGTGAACGGCTGTATCTGTCCGCCGTGCGGTGCCAGGACGGCGTACTCACTCCCACCCATATTGAGCGTTTCGATGAGTTCACCGCGTTCCTTTGCTTCACTGGGGCTCAGGTCTGCAGCAGGGACTCGCGGATCAATCTCGACGTCAAACGCTTCGCCGGCGAGGCTACAGTTATCATCTCCGCGCAGGGAACCCCATCGCCGTTCGTCAGAGAAGCTCCCGTCCTCGTAGAAGGAAACGCGGCATTTGCCCTCTGCTGAGGTCCGAACGGTACTTGCGTCTCCACTGATAGTTTCACTGATCGTATAGACTGCGGCGTCGTTTCCGCGAGTAACACGCACTTGATCGCCACGGTCGCGGTCGAGCATATTGCGGACCGGCTCCGCAATGTGAAGTTGTCTGTAGCGGTTCGTTGGGAGATTCTGTGCCGCCTGTTCGTCGACCGTGACGGTCGCACTGTCCATCTGACCAGCCGTCCCAGTGCCGTTTCTTGCCTGCTCTAACGGACTGGCAGCCCCGACACCGATGAGACTCGGCATACTCGGGATGCCGAATGAATCTACGGCAGCAAAGCCGGCCCCGAACAGAGCGGGAGAGCCGAGCGTCCCAGCGATTACCGCCCGTCGGCGGATGCCACTGGTTTTCGCGCTTACGTCTGCCGCTGTGTCCTCAGCTGTTGTTTCTGCCTCGGTGGCCGACTGGCTACTGTCGTCGCCAGTGGTAGCAGGGGTGTTTGTTGACTGTGCGCCGTCGTTATTGGTCGTCTCATCTGTCATTGGTAATCGTTATTGTGGACGTTCGATTGCTCGTTTCTCGTTCGCTGACGTGGATTTCTCCGGCATTCCCTGGCTACTGTCTACCCGCCGTGCCTCGATTTCGGCTTCGAGGTCGCGCATGAAATCGGCGACAGTGTTCCCCATGATGAAAACCGGCCAGCCCGGTGACAGTGCTGCGTCTAACACAGCACTTGCAGATTTCGACGCATCGTGCGTCGCAACCGGGAACGACGCCTGATTGTCAAACAGTTCCGCGTGCGGGCCAACAGCGTGCGTTACCTCGAACACATCATCCGAATACAACCCGTCCAGATAGGACAGAAACGACGCTGTTCTGGCACGGCGGTCTGGACGCAAGTATATCAGTGGCTGGATAGTGTCAACATCATTATCATCGAGTGCCCGGCGGACGATTTCGGTACTATCGATGTCGTTGACTGACGCAGCATTATAGACGCGGCCGTCGGCCAGTGTTGTCCATCTGACCTGCATTTCATCGATATAGGCCTCTATTTGCCGGTCAGAGAGCGGCTGTTCGCCAAGTGCTTCAAGCACGTCATTCAGACCGAGTATCGTTTCTGCGCCCGGCACATTCTGTAGTACCTTCGGAACCAGCACCCAGCGGATCTGAACATCAGTCTCCTCCAGTTCTCGCTTCAGCACTGCGCGAAGAGTCGGACGCTGTTCGCCGACGACGAGCGTCACACCATCGGGAATCGTTCTGGCGAACGACCGGGCTATCTGTGTGGGAGTGTCCCCGAGCCAGTCGAGGTGATCGCTCCTGATGTTGGTGAGAAAGATGACATCGGGGTCCGTGAACCGCTGATGGACCGTTCGCGTGGTGTACTCCCCAATCGCCTGATTCTCGAAGATTGCTGTTTCGACCGGTGCGTACTGTCGCAGCTGGGCTTCGTTTTCGTACAGCGTGACTCGCCGCCCTCGCTCAATCGGGTGGGATTCCCCGTCATGCAGAACGAGCGGCCGATTCCCGGTAATCTTCGCGAACGCGTCTCGTCCGCGACCGTACAGAATCTCGTAGAGCCAGCGCGTTGCGCCGGATTTCCCGCGGGTGCCGGTTACGACGATCTTCTCGTCTATGTTCCCTAATCGGGCTTTGTGCGACGGTCCTCGGTTCGCAACGTTGCGCAGCCGCTGGATACATTTTTTGAGATTCATACCGAGTCTCTCCTGACTGGTCGCCATCGCTTATCGAGTCGTCGTTGCTGTTCAAGCCGGGCAGCCGTCAGCCCGCCGGGGACGAGCGCTACAACCGTCACCAGCGCAATCGATCCCATTCCACCGGGCACTGATGGGGGAGCCGTCAGTGCTGACACCAGCAGCACAAATACGGCAAAAATGGCTGCTGAAAGCCGGGTCGACTGGCGGAGTTCGGTCACAGAGAGGCGGTGGACGTTGTATGCACCGATTCCGCCGATCAGCGCGGTGAACAACAGGTAATTGCCCGGAAGAGCGGTGAGCATCTCGGCAGGGACGGACAGCAACACAGCAGTGACGGCTGCCAGTGAAAGGAGGACCCGCCCATACACCAATGTCCGTCGATGGATGAACTGAATGATCGCATACGTCGCCAGCAGGAAGGCGGTATAGAGCAAAAACACGGAAGGCTTGGCGACAACAAAGAGTGCCAGTAGCGGGAGGGCGATAATCCCGTATAGCCGGACGTTCCAGACTGTCTCCACGAACAACGATACCAGTAGTCCCAGGAACAGAACGCTCAGGCCGACTGCCGGACTGTGCACCATCCCGAAATTACCGCCTGCAACAGCGACATTCCGGAACTGTGCGACATCAGATGCTGGCGAAAACAGGAGCGTTGCGTCCGTACCGAGCAGTGCCAGTGTGGTCTCTGAGACCAGTGCAGAACCGAGTATGAGCAGGCCAATGTACGCAGCGACAGTCGCGACGAGATCATCAACCAGTCGCTCAAACTCAAGTCGGTGGAGGTTATACGCTGCGACTCCCGGGAGAATGCTTCCGATCGCATACACCTCAATCGAGCTGGTGTAGTAGCCGAACGATGCTAGTACGGCGACGGCAATACACGGAATGACCGCGCCGAACAAGATTGCGGTATATAATAGCCTTCGACCGTACAACAGTGTCCGTTCGGAAACGACCGTAAGGCACCAGTACGCAGCCGCGACACTGACGACCAGCACTGGCAGGGATGAGACGTCATATAGTGTGTACAGTGCAAACAGGGGAACGACAATAACCCCTGACAGCCTGAGATCCCACAACTGCGTGGCTGTCACCCCAAGTACCAGGCCAGTGATAACAATTGCTCCGGAGAGTATCATTCCTGGCTATGTCGAAGTCCCGGTGTACGTGCGACGGCTATTTCTGCAGGCAGCTGTTCCTCGATGGTCGGATCTACATGAGCCGACAGAGAGTACCGTGTATCATTTATGTGCATCTCTTGTATCTATAAACACTGATATGAATTTGTTATACACCTGCAAAATGTAAGATTGATATATAAAATGCCGAAACTCAACTGATAGTATGACTCTTATTTCTGTTGTTTGGCGGCTAAAGAAAGTCTATACGCATGGTATGGGGAAAAACGACACCTTACTGCTTTATCTATCATATTGTCAATTAGTAACACCATCTGTCCCGTCGTCTGGGCGATATATATCGAGTAGTTGTCGTAATCTGGATCGGTTGCTAGCTGCTGTCTGGGTACCCGACGACACCGCGGTGAAACAACTCTAACAAACCCGAAAAGTGTTATCATCCTGCATATATTTGGGCTCCCATGGTGAACACCGACCCATGACATGACTGCGGGCAAGCACTCTGGTTGGCGTCAGGCCGAGGAAGAGTACACTGACGAAGTCATCGGCGACGACACGCTTGGCGAGATGTTCGCCGCAAGCGCGGCACGGAACGCCGACACAACAGCTCAGTTGTACAAGGGTGGCGTCTACGACCGGTCACTGACTGACGACGTGATACCGGCGGCTCCTGACGGCGACTACGCCGCTCTCAGCTACGAACGGATGCATCATCTCGTCAAATACTTGGCCGCAGGATTCCGTGACCTCGGTGTCGGCTCGGACGCTCGCGTCGGTATCCTGTCCAACACCCGGATGGAGTGGGCGCTGAGTGACTTTGCCATTCTGTCTGCGGGTGGGGTGGTGACGACCGTGTATACGGATTCCTCGTCGAAACAGGTGCAGTATCTGTTGTCGGACCCAGAGGCGAGCGCCGTTATCGTGGAGAACGCTACGATGCTGGACCGTGTGCTGGCTATCGAGGACGACCTGTCGCTCTCGTTCATCGTTGTCATGGACGACACCGATGTGGACCGCGAAGACGTACACACGCTCAAAACGGTGTACAGGCGCGGCGAGGAAACGTTCAGCGAGACGGCATACCAGTCCTGGCTGGACGAACGCGACCCCGACGACCTGGCGAGCCTCATCTACACCTCCGGGACGACGGGCCAACCGAAAGGGGTCCGGCTCACCCACCGCAACTTCCGGGCGAATGTCAATCAGACGCGCAAGCGAATCGGGCCACGACCGGACAAGCCGTCGGACCTCCCGACCATTACCGCAGACACGCGTTCGATAGCGTTCCTCCCGCTGGCGCACGTGTTCGAACGCCTTGCAGGCCATTTCTTCATGTACGCCTCTGGCGCAGCTGTGAGCTACGCCGAGAGTCCGGATACACTGGCTGATGACCTCCAGACTGTGAAACCGATGACCGGGCTGAGCGTCCCCAGAGTGTACGAGCGCATTTTCGACAATATGCGAACGCAGGCCAGCGAGTCCCCGCTGAAAAAGCGCATTTTCGACTGGTCGATGGACGTAGCCCGCGAGTACGCCCGCACTGAGAATCCGGGACCGATACTCACAGCGAAACACTCGCTTGCGGACCGCCTCGTCTACAGCACCGTCAAAGAACGGCTCGGCGGGAACATCGAGTTCATGGTCAGTGGGGGCGGCAGCCTCTCGAAAACGCTCTGTGAGACGTTCCTCGGGATGGGACTGACGATACTCGAAGGATACGGACTCACGGAAACGTCGCCGGTTCTGAGTGTGAACCCGCCGGAAGACATCAGGCCCGGCACCCTGGGAGCCCCGTTGCCTGCTGTCGACGTTCACATCGATACCGGTGTCGTCGACGCCAGCGAGTTCGACGGCGTGACCGGCGACGTGGGCGAACTGCTCGTCGATGGCCCGAACGTCACACAGGGGTACTGGAACGCGCCCGATGTGACGGCGCGGGCCTTCACGGAAATTGACGGCACCCAGTGGTTCCGCACCGGCGATATCGTCGAACGCACCGACGACGATTTCCTTATTTATCACGACCGCCTCAAAGAACTGCTCGTCCTTTCGACGGGAAAAAACGTCGCGCCACAGCCCATCGAAGACCAGTTCGCGACGAACGACCGGGTCGACCAGGTCATGGTCGTCGGCGACGACCAGAAGTTCGTCGGCGCGATAATCGTCCCGAACTTCGAGGAACTCCACCGGTGGGCCGACAGCGAGGGTATCGACCTTCCCGATGACCCCGAGGCACTGGTCGATGACGAACGCGTCCACGCGTGGGTCCAGACTGCCGTCGACGCGGTCAACGAGGAACTCGAACGTGTCGAGCGGATCAAGTCGTTCGCGCTCGTCTCCCGGGAGTGGACCGCCGAGAACGACTTGCTCACGCCGTCGATGAAAAAGAAGCGACGCAACATCCGCAACGCGTACCGCGAGAAACTCGCCGAGATATACGGCGAGCAGCAGGTCGAGGCAGCCTGACTGGCGGTCACCGGAACTCCGACTCAGTCGGTGACGACTACGTCAACCGCTCGTTCGCGCGGCCCGTCACAGTCAACGAACAGCACGGACTGCCACGTCCCCATATCGAGGTCCCCGTCGCGGACGGGAATCGTCTCGCTTGGCCCGACGAACATCGCCCGGACGTGTGAATCCGCGTTGCCGTCCAGTTCGTCGTGGTCCCACCCGCTGTCCGGAATAAGGTCCCCGAGGGCGTCGCTGAGGTCACCCAGCAATCGCGGCTCGGCCTCGTTGACGGTGATGCCAGCCGTGGTGTGACGGACGAAAACGGTGCAGGTCCCTTCGGCGTCTTCAGGAATCACGTCCCGAACCCGGTCGGTGATATCAATCACGTCTGTGTGCGTGTCGCTTTCGACGGTGAACCGAGTTGCGCTCATATCGAATGCCACTCCCCGGACCTATGTGAAGATAGGCCATTTTCACCCCATGACCACGCTACTCAATGGCTGATATCTCGGCTTCCATCGGTCCCGACGGGCGTAGTGTCACACTCGGCTGTAAATCAAGTTCATCCGCAGTCACCTGTACGTCGTAGTGCTGCAGCACGTGCGCAAGGGCGAACTGTGCCTCGGTCAAGGCGACCTGACGACCGATACACACCCGTGGCCCGCTGCCGAAGGGGTAGTACGCGCTATCGCCACGGGAGGCTGAACCGGCCCACCGGTCCGGGTCGAACGTCAGGGGGTCCGACCACACGCGACTGTCCCGGTGATGAGCGTATATGGGGAGCATGACAAACTCGCCTGCGTCTAGGTCGGTTCCTGCAAGCGTGACCGGCTCCCGGGCCTCGCGAGACACGCTCCAGACTGCTGGTGTCAGCCGCAGCGTCTCCCTGACAACACGCTCCGTGTAGGTGAGGTCGGACAGGTCGGCCCATCCCGGCTGTCCCCCGTCCAGCACATCCTGTGCCTCCGCTCTGACACGCTCCTTTGCAGCCGGGTTCTGAGACAACCAGTAGAACGCGTAGGCAATCGTCAGTGCTGTCGTCTCTTGGCCGCCAGTCATGAACAGCACGGTCTGGTCGATGAGCTCGTTCTCGGAGAGCTCGATGTCCGGGTCTGCCTTTGCGTCGATAAGCGCAGTAATCACATCCCGGGGCGGGTCCTCGTGGTTGAGATGCCAGTCCACGAACTCCGTTGCCACAGAGTCAAGTACTGCATCGGCTTCCTCGAACTCCGCGGAGACGCCGGACTGTAACTGCTCGGGCAGGACCAAATCGAACACAGAGGCGTCGAACTCATCATTAAGCGCGGCCAGCGCTTCATGGACGGTTTCCCCGCGTTCGCGGTCGGTGTCCTGGCTGAACAGCGACCGTGTGATGACGCGCATCGTCAGTATCGACAGCTCTTCGAACAGGTCTACGCGCCCCGACTCAGGCCACGCTGTCAGCGTCTCCTCTAGAGTGTCGCCGGCAATCTCGGCGTAGTCCGCCAGCCGACCGCCGACGAACTCCGGGTCCAGCACTGACCGCTGTTGCTCCCAGAGCGCGCCGTCACTCGATACCAGCCCCTGTCGCCGTTGCTCCTGAGCCCCGACGTTTGGGCGGCGGAACCGGTCACGGTCCGCGAGGACCTCATGGGCGATGTCGGGGTCGAGCACAACTGTGACTGACTGTCCAACCTGTGGGTCGACCCGGACGAGCGGGTACTGGTTTGCGTAGGCGTCTTGCATCCCGGTCAGGAATCGCAGCGGGTCCCGCGCTAACCGCGGGAGGCTCCCCACAACCGGAAGCCCCGGTGGCGTGTGTGCCGTTCGCTCCATGGCCCCGGGTTAGCCCAGACAATGAAAAATCTTTGGCAGAGACTGTCACGCAACCGTCTCCGGTGCGACGGCGGTTCTCCTCCAACCGTCTCATTCAGTCGTCAGCGAGATAGACGGTGAGGTCCGTGGCCGAGAGGATACCCGTCACCCGGTTCTCGTCGTCGACGACCGGCACGTGACTGATATTGTTGTCCCACATTATGCTTGCGACCGCCGAAAGCGCCGTCTCGGGCGACGTGGTAACGATATCGGTCGTCATGTGCTCCCCCACAGTCGCTTCAGTGGGGTCGACGCCGTCGGCGGTCATCCGGACGTAGTCCGTCGAGGTGAGAATGCCCGCCGGCTGACACGCCTCGTCGACGATGACGACTGACTTTATCGACTGGTCATCCATCGCCGCTGCAACGTCGAGCGCCGGTTCGTCAGCAGTCACTGTCAGCACCGGTTCGGTCATGCAGTCGGCGACGGTCGCGCCACTCATGTTCCGGGGTTAGGACCGATTTCACATACGATTTGGGTCGGTACTGCGAGAAATACCCGACGGCATGGCGGAGTTGGTTTCCGCTCGAATCGGGGGTGCCACACAGCGCTCAGGCCAGCCATTCGTCCGGCTTGGTGTTGTAATCGATATCGGTCGCGGTGAGGTGTTCGACCTCGGCCCAGTCCACGTCAGTGACGGTCACCTCGTCGCCGTCGTAGCGGATTCGCTTGCCGATTTCTTCGGGCTCGGGTTCGCGGTCGCGGCGCTTGGCGACCTCCACGTCGTGGTCGTCGAACTCCTTGACGATGGTCAGGAGGTTCACCGGGCGGCCCCAGAGTTCGAAGGTGCGCTTGAGCACTTCCTTGGCCTGTTCGATGTCGAGCATCACGCCGTTGTACTGATGAGCGAGCAGCAGTTCGTTGCGGTTCTGGTAGTTGCCGTCCTCGACGACGACGGTTGGCTTCCCGAAGTTGGTGAACTGCAACATCAGTTTCTTCTTGACGTCCTCGTGGTCTGTCGAGGTCACCCGGTAGTCGCCCGAGGCGTGGGTGTACTCGTAGGTGAAGTAGTCGTTGTCGTCGACGAACTCCTGGGTGAGGAACTCATCGAGGAAGGTCACGTCGTTGTGGCTCTCCCGGATTTCCCGCATCCGCTCCCAGCCGCGGGTGTAGTCCACGTCCGAGAGTGCCTCCGCAACGCTGTCGTAGCGCGAATCGTCAAACATGTAGCGGGCGGTCCGTTCCAGTTCCTCCTGCCCGACCCGGGAGACGAAGCCGCGGTACTGGGGTTTGACCAGCGAGTAGTGCCGCTGGGCCAGCCCCTCGTAGGTCAGGACTTTCCAGGGGTACTGTTCCACGTCGAACTCGCCGTCGCGGGCCGCCGCCAGTCCGTCGGCGTCGACACGGGCGTCCTCGGGGTCGAGGTCGTCGAGGTGGCTCGGAACGTCGGTGAGCCACGCCGGCGGCTCCAGGTGGGCCTGTAGCGTCTCGTAATCGACGCTGTCGTCGAAGTTCCGCCAGGTGATGCCCTTGACCCGGAGCAGACGCTCGATGACCTCGCGGCGGTTCTCC
This sequence comes from Haloarcula sp. JP-Z28, assembly GCF_011440255.1. NCBI lineage: Archaea > Methanobacteriati > Methanobacteriota > Halobacteria > Halobacteriales > Haloarculaceae > Haloarcula > Haloarcula sp. JP-Z28. The sequence continues at coordinate 17,733 of NZ_JAAOHT010000064.1, forward strand.
GTGTTCTCGACGTACTCCCAGATTTCCAGCCCGAGGCTGTAGGGGTTCAGCCCGCCCGACCCCAGTACCTTCGACATGTGGTCGGAGTAGAGGATGAACTCGTCGTCGCCGGCGAACTGTTCGCCGGTCATCATCAGGGATTCCCAGTAGGAGGCCCAACCCTCGTTCATCACCTTCGTCATCTTCTGTGGGGCGAAGTAGTAGGCCTCCCGGCGGAGCAGTTCCAGCAGTTCTTTCTGCCAATCTTCCATCTCCGTAGCGCGCTCGGCGTCCGCGTCGTACTGCATCCCGTGTTTGCGGAGGAACCCGAGAACATCCTTGTCAGGTTCGGCGGGGAACGTAACGTTCTCGTCGTCGTCGCGCTGGGCGTCCAGCCACTCCTCGTCGAACACCTGCCGTTTGACCTCCTCGGAGAGTTCAAGATCATCCAGCTGCTCGGTCACGTCCGCCCCTTCAATGTCCTCGAACTCCTCGGGGACCGTCTCGACCGGGCTGTAGGGAATATGCTGGTCGATGTTGTCCTCCAGACAGAGGACGTGGTCGATGAACCGCTCGACCTCGGCCCGCTCAATGTCGGGGTCTTGCATATACTCCTGGATGGTGTCGCCGTGGCGGGCGAGCATCCCGGCGGCGTCAGGGCCGCGGCGGCGGTCCTCGCCGGACTCATCGGTCGTCGTCCGGGAGGAGCCGTCGGTGAACATCCGGAACCACTCGTTGTTGGCGAAGAAGTCCGCGTGGGCTTCGACGTGGGTGATGACGGCCTTCTGGTCAGCCAGCGTGTTCGATTCCTGAAGGAATGCGTGGGCTGGGTCGTCGTTGTTGACGATCTCGAAGGCCTTCCCGCCGAGGAACTGGCCCTGTTTCTGCTGGCGGTCGTACTGCATTCCCCAGCGCCAGTGCGGGTATCGCTGCTGAAACCCGCCGTAGGCGATGAGTTCGTTCATCTCGTCGTAGTCGACGATCCAGTAGTTCACCGGATACGGCTTCAGACCGAGCTTTCTGGCGAGATTGCCAGCCTCCTCGACGGGTTCGTCGAGGTCATCGGCTACGCGCTGTTTCGCGAATCTATCGTTGTTCATTGGTCCTCCGTGCTGAGTATGTCGTAGATGGCGTCCACCACGTCCTCCGGCGAGGAGACGTACGCGACCGCGACGTTGTCGGCGTCCCGGAAGTTGCGTTCGACCTCCTCGGCGTGGGTGGCGTTGATGGCGTTCCCGCTCGGCTGGGTCTCCACGTAGGCGTGGAGGTTCGCCGGAATCTGTTCCATCAGCGGGATGACCTTCTCCTCGGTGTCATTCGAGGAGTTTTCGCTGTCGCCCGCCGCGAACACGTAGCGGTTCCACTCGCTCCAGGGGTACTCCTCTTCGAGCACTTCGGCGGCGAGTTCGTACGCGCTGGAGATACGGGTGCCCCCGCCCGAGCGGATGCCGAAGAACTCGTTGCGGTCGACTTCCCAGGCGTCGGCGTCGTGGGCAATGTAGACGAACTCGGCGTTGTCGTACTTGCCTGTGAGATACCAGTCAAGCGGCGTAAAGGTCCGTTCGACCAGTTCCCGCTTCTTCTGGCGCATCGACCCGGAAACGTCCCGGATGTTCACGACCACGACGTTCTTCTCGCGCTCCTCGACGATTTCGGGGTAGCGGTAGCGTTCGTCCTCGCGGCGGAACGGGATCTGGTTGACTCCTTCCCGGCGGATACGCTGGGAGGTCTCGACCTCCTCGACGTTGTCTTCCATCTCTTCGATGGAGTCCCAGACGGCTGTCTCCTCGCTTGGCAGTTCCTCATACGCGTCGTCGATCCACGCCTTCGAGACGGGCATGTTCTGCTCGCGGGTCCACTCGTAGACCGTGGCCGGCCCCCAGCCGTCGACTTTGAGCGCCTCGCGGACGTAGTCCTCGTCGAAGTCCATCGCGAGCTTCCGCTTGAGCCCTTTCTTGAACAGGCGCTCGAAGTCAAGCGTCGAGGAGGGGCCGGATCTGGTGATGTCCGTGAAGTCACCCTCTTTCTCCTCGATGACCTTCTTGCCCTTCGGTTCGAGGTCGAGCCCCAGTTGTTCGTCGAGTTCCTCGGCGAACTCCTCGGGGTCCATCTCGTAGTACTCGTGTTCGCCGCCCTCCTCGCCGGGTTCGCCGTCCTCGTCACCGTCGTCGCCGGGCTGGGGCTGTGGCTGGCCAACTGGGTCACCCTCTTCGGCGCCTTCCCCCTGACCGACGCCGCCCTGATCGCGCTGGTCGTACTCGAACTCAGGAAGGTCGACGATCTTGATCGGGATGCGTACCGAGTCGCCCCGAGATTGGCCCAGATCGCCGTACTGGATAAACTCGGAGAGGTCCTGTCGGCGCTCCTCGCCCACGTCGCGGTACCGTTCGAGGTCGTCTTTTAGTCCCATCTATAACTCACCTGACTCATGACGTGTCGGCTCGTCAACTCGGCCGACGCCGCCGTGTAGTCGAACATCTCGACCATGTTGTCCAGCGTCTTCGCCTTGAGCCGAGCCGTCTCGGTCCCGGACGGCGGGTTGTCCCACTGCCCGGGCTCGAAGTCCTCGTAGGTCCGCTGGATGTCGTCCCAGTCGTAGCTCCCGAGGACGGTGTTGATGACCGGAATCTCCTTGGGGTTCACGTCGCCGACACGGAACTCCTCGTCGCGGCGCTGCCACGCGTGGCGGTTCAGTGCCGTAATGATCTTGTCGGTGCGGAACTGCTCGACGGCGTGGTCGGGCTCGTTGCCGTCGTAGTTCTTCTCGTCGAACCGGCCCAGATGCTCGATCTCGAACACCTTCATCTTCAGCGGGTCCGGGTCGACGCGTTCGCCCCGCTCGTTTTCGATCTGATCGTCCGATTCCCAGGCGTAGACGTGCTCGATGTACTCCTCGACGGTCGCCTCGTCGACGCGCTTGTCCCGCATCATCGCGTCGAGCACGTCCTGTTCCTGCTGGCCGAAGATGTAGTTCTTGACAGTCACGACGCGTTCCTCGTACTCCGTGGCCTCACCGGTCGAGAATACAGGCGCGTCCGAAAGCCCTTCAGCGACGGCGTTGAGCACGTCTCGGGGCATCAGCACGTGTTCGACCGGGAGGTCGGGGTGGTGCCGGTCCTGTGGCTCGTGCAGCAGGTCAGCGATGATGTCGCGGACGTAGGTGACCGGGATACCGTGGTCGCCGTCTTCGGCGGTGGTCTTCAGGTCGTAGTCGTCGATGTCGACGCGCTCGTCACCCTCCATCAGGTAGCCCCGGTCGAACAACAGGGCCTTGTCCACAAGGTCCAGCCCGGTCGGGATTTCGGCGCTATCGAGCCGCGAGACGACAGCGTACAGCGCCGCAGACTCGACGGTGTGTGGGGCCAGTTCCTTCTCGGTGGCTGTCTCGACCTGATCCCGGACCGAGATACTCAGTGGCTCCTGAATCCACGTCTCCAGTTCGTCCCACGTCTCGGGGTCCCAGACCTGCGTCTCGTTTGTCAGCTCGCGGCGCAGGAGCTGGGCCTCCAGTGAGAGATTCGTCAGATACGTGAACTCGTGTTTGTCAAGCCGGCGTTTCAGCGCCTTCAGCGGGTCCTGCCCCTCGCGGTCGGCGTGCTTGTTCAGCTGGGCTTCAAGATCCGGGTTCGAGATGATGACGAGCTGGGTGTCCACGTCCATCCCGATGCCCTTGTCGAGCTTGACGTGGGACTCGTCGGGGACGTTCAGCAGCTTCTGGAGCAGGTCGGCGTGCTGGGCGGCGTCCTCGACGACAGTCAGCAGGCCGTTGCCCTGCGAGAGGACGCCATCGTAGCTGAACGCCTGTGGGTTCTTCCGGCCCCGCGAATCGAGTTCGCGGAGCATCCCGTGCATCCACGAGCCGACGAGGCGCTCTTTGGGCGTTCCTTCGTCTTCGGAGTGGAGGATGCCGATGCCGCGGCCCACGTCCACGACGAAATTCTTCACCCGGAGATGCGATGGCTGGGTGACCGCCGAGAACAGGTCCGTCTCGCCCTGCCGGCGGTACTGCTCTTCGAGGAAGTCGTAGGCCTCCCGCGAGAACGGGTCCAGCTGGCCGTCGACGCGGATGGGGATGTGGTCGTCGAGGCGCTCGTTGACCTCGGCGAGCAGGTCTGTCCGTACGTCCTCGGGGAACACCGTCAGCGGGTGGGCCTGAACGGGACTCTCATACCAGTCGTCCTCGTCCTCGATGGCCGCGTTCCCGTAGGTCATGCTGGTGGCGTCGTTGCCGGCCCCGGCGACGTTCCATTCGACGGTGTAGCGCCGGCCCTCGGGTGTTTTCGAGTACTCCCGCAGGCCGTTGATGAGACAGCGCTTCAGCTCGGATTTCCCCGTGGCTGTCGGGCCTTCCAGCCAGATGATCTTCTCGTCTTTCCCGCGGCCCGCCGCAATCGAGCGGAGGTCGTCGACGAAGGCGTTCAGCACCTCGGTGTTGCCGAGGATAGCGTGTTCACCGTCGTTGTACGGGTCGTCGAAGAAGCGGTAGCGCTCCTTCTCCTCGCCCTCCTCGATGACCATCCGCGTCCCTGCGTCCTCGATGGCGTCGAGGAGGTACTTCGAGGCGTGGGCCGCGACCTGTGGCGTTTCAAGGACGGTGTCGACGTACTCCGCGAGGCTCATCGGGGCCTCGTAGGCGGCGTCGAGTGACTCGTCCGCGCGGTCGATGTACTCCTGGCCTGTCATTACTCTTCCATCTCGCTTTTGGCGACCTCCGCACCAGCGAACTCGAGCACTTCCTTGGCGCCCTCCTCGGAGTAACCCTGCTCGATGAGAGCGTCAACCCACTGGTTGCGCTCCTCGTCGTCCATTTCCGAACTGGAGACCAGCGCGGAGAAGTTGATGTTGTGTTTCTTGTCTTCCCAGAGCTTGCGTTCGAGGGCGCGGCGCAGGCGGTCGTTGTCCTGTGGGTTGAACGTGTCACCCTCGCGTGCGCGACGGGACACCCAGTTCGACACTTCCTGCCGGAAGTCGTCCTTGCGGTCCTCGGGGAGGTTCAGCTTCTCCTCGACGGAGCGCAGGAACTGCTCGTCGGGCTCTTGCTCGCGGCCGGTGAGTTCGTCCTCGACGGTCGCGTCGTCGATGTAGGCCATGACGTGGTCCATGTACTTCTCGCCCTGGCGCTGGATCTCGTCCATGTCGTAGGCCAGCGCATGACGCACGTCCTCGATGGCCCGCTCCTTGTACTCCTCGCGGACGAGTTCGAGGAAGCGGTAGTACTTGCTGAACGACTCCTCGTCGATGGAGCCGTGGTTCTCGAGGTTGCCTTCGAGGTGATTGAACGTCGTCAGCGGCGAGAGGAAGTCGCGGCTGCGGTGCATCGAGTCCATGATGGCCTCGGCGATCTCGTCGCCGATGAACCGCGGGGAGACGCCGTCCATCCCCTCGCCGATGTCCGCCATCTTCTCGGCCTCTTCACGGAGTTTCTTCACGTCGACGTCGTCGGCCTCGTCGATTTCACCGTTGTAGGCTTTCGCCTTCTGCACGAGGTCGATGGACTCGTTGTCGGGCTCCTCGATGCGGGTGAGGACGCCGAACAGGCCCGCCATCTCCAGCGTGTGGGGCTCGACCTGAATATCCGGTAGGTCGGCGTTGCGCAGCATCTTCTGGTAGATGTTGGCCTCAGCCTCGTACTGGAGGACGTACGGGAAGTCGATGCGCTTGGTCCGGTCGTTGAACGCCTCCATCTTCTCGTCGCCCTTCTTGTCCCGGTACTCGGGCATGTTCGTCCGGCCGACGATGACCTGGTCGATGTCGATACGGGGGTTGTTCTTTGGCTTGATTGTCTGTTCTTGACTGGCATGGAGGAAGTCATAGAGGAACTCCCGCTGGAGCTTCAGCAGCTCCTCGCCGGAGAAGATGCCGCGGTTGGCGTTACAGAACGCCCCGGAGTAATCGAACGCTCTGGGGTCGCTCTCGCCGTAGATGGCGATTTTCGAGTAGTTGACGTCGCCCGTTAGTTCCGTCTCGTCCTGGTTTTTCTTGTCCTTGGGCTCGAACGTCTCGATGCCGCGCCGTTGGTTCTCGTCGGCGACAAAGCGGACGATCTCGACGTGGTTTTCGAGGACGGCCTGGAGGTCGTCGTCGTATTCGGCCAGCAGGCGGTCCATGTAGAACTCCGAGGCGGGGTCCAGCGACTGCTCGTTTCGGATAGTGTAGGGGGCATCGAGTTCAGCGTTGATGTCTTCGATGACCTTGTCCCGCTGTGCCTGTGGGAGGAGCACGAGCGGGTCCTGGTTCATCGGCGACCGGACCACGTCGTCGGCGGGGTCCTGGTCGTGGATGACATCACAGAGGTTCGTCCAGCGGAACGTGTACATCCGGCCCTCGTCCCGGCTGGTGTAGTCCTCGAAGTAGCGCCGGACCTGCCGGTCGAAGTCGGACTTCCCCGACCCGACCGGCCCCAGCAGAAGCTTGATACGCTTCTCGGGGCCGAGCCCGCGAGCGCCGGATTTGACCTTGTTGACGAACTCGTGCATCGCCTCGTGGATGACCCGTCCGTAGAAGGTGTTCTCACCGTTGTGGAGCGGGTCCTCACTCGCCAGTTCGTATTCGACGACGCCGGCCTCCTCGTCATAGCTTTTGCCGTAGTAGTCGAACATATCCGCCACGCGCTGGTGGGCGTTGCGGGCGATCTTCGGCTCGTCGTACAACTGTTGCAGATACCAGTCGAACGTGTTCGTCTTCCGGAGGTCCGCCGGTATCGTGTCACGGTACTCCTTGCTCAGCGCTTCGAGTGTCTCGTTGTTCTTGCTCATGCTATCTCAGTAGTTCGTCGTGGCTGCAGGCGACCACCGACTGTCGCGGGCTGGTCTCGGGGCTGTGTCGCTCCTCGGTGTCGGTGCTGTCCGCTGCAGATGTGACCGCAAACAGCCGCTGGTTCACCCTTCACTGCGGGGTGACGCGTGTGCCCTTCCATGGCTGACCTGCCGGACGGAACACGGGGACTGTTCCGACCTGGTGTGGTAACGGGAAGCAGTGTCGAACTGTTTCCGATACTATTTACCGTACGAGTTCTGTTCATATAAGAACTTTGCCCTCTTATGTGCATACCGCCGATAAATTCCGGTCCGATAGTCGTCCGAATGCGGGGATGGCGGGGCACACCCATGTTACCATGTCTCATTATTTTGGCATTGGTTTATATACTGTGTCGGTTGTCAACTGTTCTCTCTGGTGGGTCGGCCAGTGTTTAGCGCTGGATTGATGTGAATCTGTTGCCGGATTGATTGACGAACGAGAACGGGACACACGGCAGCGCAACTCAGCGCATCGCTGTTGCCGTCGTGCAACCGAGTGCCGGTATCTGGGCCTGGGACGGACCAGCGGATTCTTGCCCGTCCACACCGATTCGGCTGTATGGACCTGTCGGGCCTCCCCGATGACTGGACGGTGTGGAACGAGACCGACGAGAAGCTCATCCTCGCGTACCGCCCGGACGTATTCGACTCGGAGCAGTTCCCGGCACCGTGCCTGCCGACTATTTACCTCACGCGCGGGAAACGGACCCGCCGCCCCGGCGCTGACCGGACCGGAGAAAGCTGGTACGTCACCTTTTATCTTGAGCCCGAAGTCGAGCGCGACGCCGATTCCTACGAGCGTCGCGACGCTGCCGTCGAGGGCGCTGTGGACCTGGCCACTCGGTTTGCCGACGGCGAACTGGACTACCGCTCGCTGTATCAGGTGCCCCGCGAGGCGTATCTGGATAAACTGGACGACCTGACCGGGCGGACATGATGCTTTACCGTGGCGGCGTTCTATAGCCCGGTATGACCACTGTCACGCTCGTCGGGACGCGCCTCGCCGAGGTCGGCGCGGAGTTCGTCTACCGCGGCGAAGCCAGCGGCTGTGCTGACTGCCCCTACCGCGACCAATGCCTCAATCTGACGACCGGAAACCGCTACCGGATCACCAACGTCCGCCAGAGCGGGCAAACGCTAGACTGTGCCGTGCATGAAAACGGCGTTCGGGCCGTCGAGGTTGAGCCCGCACCGATTCAGGCCAACGTCCCCTCGAAGGGTGCGTACGCTGGGAGTAAGGCGTCGCTGCCGGGCCCCTGTCCGCACACCGA
>NZ_JAAOHT010000065.1:0-25623 GCF_011440255.1 Haloarcula sp. JP-Z28
GCTGGCGACATGGCGCCAGCAGGGACGCAATCCATATGACGAGCTCAAGCGAGTCTCCCGGAACAACGAGATGATTTCACGAGATCAGGCTGTGCCGGCCGTTGAGTCCTCGGGGTAAACACGTACCCTAAAACAATCCAAGGGCTATCTGTCACTCGTTCGGTATATTTGGCGAGAAGCACGCGTTCTGAGGGCAATCTATGCTAACAATCATTAAAATTACCTGTAATAAATACCCGTAATTATCCACCAACGGGCTTAGAATGCTATAGCAAGTACATAATATTGAAATGAGTAAATCACAAAAGAGAGCTACCGAGAACAACAAGTTCTCGAACAACGATTTTTATCTGCCGGCCGTCGCCCTCCCACCGAACTTCGGTCGTATTGAGTCGGTCGTGTCCGACCTCTTCGATTTCCACGGTGTCGTGTTGATTCCCGACAGTTACAACAAGTAATACTTCGACCATCGTTTTGCAGTCCGTTCAAGAATGGACTAGCTGCGACCGATTAGCCGACTAATTCGTCGGCGACTGCTTCGACAGCCTCGACAGGAACATCGTACTCGTCGGCTATCGCCTGTGCCCGTGCTGCTGAAAGCGAGCCGTTTCCGGCGACGGCATGCTTGCTGGCTTCTTGAGGCTGTGACGGCGCTAGTGTCTCGTCGCTGATGGACAAATTGACGGCGTCCCATCGGGTGTAATGACCCATCGCATCGAAGTACGCCTTTGTCGCCCGGCGTTCGTCGTCCCTGAACTCGGCAGTCAGGAGCCCTTCCTCGCCAATCAGTGGACCGGCTTTGACAATCCCCGCCGGGTTGACCAGCATACTCCCGCCCGCGGCGACGTTGAATCCGAGTTCGTCCTCCGAAAATCCGTCCGGCACAGCCTCGCTCATGTACGCCGAGCACGCAGCGACGAACGACTGGGTTTCGAAGGCGTACTCACGCATCGCGGGATAGACATCACAGGAGTCTACAGCTTCGCTCGTCTCCGCTCGGGTTTTGTCTCCGGGATGACCGTGCTGTTCCCAGAAGCCGGGCCAGACAGCAGCGTGTATCTCCTCACCCATTGTAGTCAGCGCCGCCTTCGAGAGCGTCATGTGGTTCTCATAGCAGATGAGGCCGCCGAGTCGGCCGACATCCGTTTCGTAGGTGGCCAGACTTGACGGGTCGCCACGGCCCCAGATGGCACGCTCCTCGTGGGTTGGCATTAGCTTCCGGTGACGGCCCATCAGCTCCCCGGTATTGTCGAAGTAAAACAGCGAATTGTAGAGCGTCTCGCTCCCCTGCCGATCACTAATTTCGTTCGTCCCCAGCACAAGCGTGAGGTCGGCTTCCGCGACTGCCTCGCCGAGTATTTCGATAGCCTCGTCGTCAACGTGGAGACTGTTCTTCTGGAGGTCCACCATCAGATCAGTCCATCTGGAGATAGAAACACTACCCCGCCAGTATGGGTACCCCGGGAAGTACGTCTCCGGAAAGACGACAATGTCTGCACCGTCCCGACCCGCCTGCTCGATATACCGGCATGTCTTGTCCAGCGTTCCCTCCTTGTCGTGGTAGACGGGCTCTACCTGCGCGGCCGCAAGTGTGAATGATTTGGCTGGCATTCGTTTGCAATACACAGGCTACCGGCAAATCAGTTGAGCCGATCTCTCCGGGATGCGGTCGTAGAACTGTGTCGTGAGAAACGGGGTTGAGCGCGTCTTATCCTACTGGCGTCCAGGCTCCGGGGCCTGCCATGCAACAACGATACCAGCGATAGCGACCGCGCCGGCCAGTAAAAACGCCGGTTCGAATCCAGCTCTGTTCACCACGGCGCCGCCGACAATCGGTGCAACAAACGCCCCCGCGAGGCCGATACTAGTCAGGAATGCGACCGCCGTTGCAGCGACGCGCGGGTCGACGAGTTCGCGGACGTACGTAAACGAGAGGCCAAGCGTCAGTTGGACCGCAAACCCGATCAGCAGGAGGACAGCAACAAGTAGTGCCAGCGAGCGAAACTGCGTAAACCCGAGGAGAAGCGGAGCGGCGAGACCGAACGACCACAGCACGACCGGTCGCCGTCTGCCATCAAAGACCCGGTCCGAAATGAGTCCGCCGCTGATTCGAGATACCACCCCAACAGCGGGGAATACAGCTACAACGAGCCCGCTCACGGCCAGAGAGAAGTCCAGACCCTGTGTGAGGTACGATGAGCCCCAGCTATTCACGAACAGGTACAGCGCGTAACCAAGGAAGCCGAGGACACCGACAAGCCAGACGCTCGGGCTCCGGAGCACGGCCCCGAATTCTCGCAGGGACGGGGCATCGCCGCGGCTCCCACCGTGCCCGTGGCTCGCTGGCCAGAAGACGGCCAGCCCCACGATTGCGGGGACAATGAAGGCCAGAAAGACAGCCGGCCAGCCGAACCGGTGGGCAATGAGCGGCCCCGTTCCCTGTCCAAGTGCAAAGCCGACCGGGCCGCTCGCAGTGAAGATGCCCACTGCTGTCGCGCGGTGAGAGCCATCGACGGCCCGGCTTACCATATCGATACCGGCGTTCCAGACGACGACATACGCGGCTCCCCCCAGTGCACGAGATGCAAGGATTGACTCGTACTGGCCACGCCGGCCGGCTCGCCATCCCCACACCCCGGCGATGACCAATATGCCCACCGCAAGGGCCATCGCGGTTCTTGAATCGGTCCGGTCCAGCACAGCACCGACAGGGAGGCTGACGACGACAGCGGTCCCGAACATGACCCCAACGACGAGACCGGCGGCTGTCGGCCCGACCTGCAGTGATTCCCGAATAAGCGGTGTAACGCTTGCAGGAACGATCTCGTAGGCAGCCAGTCCCATCGAGATGAGGCTTGTACCCGCTACGAGCCACCACGTCGAATTGGCTGTTCGGACAGGTGATTCAGCAGTGGTCTCGGAAATATCGGAATCAGTAGCCTGTGGTGTCATTCTGTCGGGCGAGGGCGTCCTGTCACTGCAGTGGGGTGGCTGGTGTCGAAACTAGAAGTACGAAGCGCAGTCAGTTCAAAAGGCGATCCTTTCGCGAGCGGTTCCCGAACAACATGGAAAGAGTTGCGTTGGCGGGAGCAGTGGCGACGAAGACTCACTATGTACCACTGAGATAACAGGGCGTATTGAAACCCTATGACCTGAAGCGGATGCTACAACAGAATCGTTGCCGAGTTCGCCGTAGTATGAACGTGGAATCCGTGGCATGACACATATATAAACAGGAGCAGAACAGATATATGGGCGCTTCGGCAGGTTTAGAGATTTCCATAGAAATAGGAGCCAATATTTACCAAGTTTGCTTCTATTTTTCGGATTACGCTACCAGCAAGCTCGTATTCGGAATTTGTTTGGTGTATATTCAACGTAGCTATGGCAGATACGCCTATACTCGCAAGAGCTATTACACAATTCGGTGTATTTCATCAAACAAGTCAACCAGAACCCGCCTGCTCCACGCGTGAAGGCGGGTGCCAAAATAACGTGCAAGATACCGTTGGAGGGGTGCTAGCGCCGGTTTTCGTGATTCTTTCACTTCAGATTTCAGGGCTGTCGAGGTTGACGTACACCGTTTTGGGTTGCTGGTACTGCTCTACCGCCGCCCTGCCGAGGTCGTGGCCGATTCCCGACTCTTTGAACCCGCCGTACGGACCTTCGGGTCGGATCGGTCCGTATGCATTGATGTAGACGACGCCTGCATCTATGTCTGCGGCAGCTTGGTGGGCGATATCAGTCGATTCTGTCGCGACCCCTCCAGCAAGGCCGAACTCCGTGTCGTTCGCCAGCGCGATGGCCTCATCATACGTCTCGAATGACTGGACAGTCTGGACGGGGCCAAAGATTTCTTCGCGCGCGATTCGCATATCGGGCTCGACATCTGTGAACACAGCCGGTTCAACGTAATGACCGTCAGCGAGGGCGCGGTCATCCGGTGCAGTGCCGCCAGTGACGAGCGTAGCACCCTCGTTTCGGCCGATGGTGACATAGTCCGACACAGTCTCAAACTGGTCCTCGTTGGTCAACGGCCCCATCGTCGTCTCATCATCGAGTGGGTCACCGAGCGTGTACGATTCAGCCCGGGCCACCAGTCGGTCGACGAACTCGTCGTGGACGTCTTCGTGGACAATTGCTCTGGACAGTGCATCACAGATCTCACCGGTGCTGTAGTAGACGCCTGCTGCGGCAGCGTCGACAGCCGTTTGCATGTTTGCATCGGGAAAGACGACAAGCGGCGACTTCCCGCCCAGTTCGAGCGTCACGGGAGCGATACGGGCGGCGGCAGTCTGCATGACTTCCTGACCGACGCTGCCACTCCCAGTAAACGAGAGCTTCCGGACACCTTCGTGTTCAGTTAGTGTGGCCCCAGTCGTCGACCCACCACCGGTGACAACATTGATCACGCCGTCGGGGAAGATCCCATCTGAGAGCTGTGCCATCCTGACCGTTGTCAACGGGGTGTACGCGGATGGCTTCAGCACAGAACAGTTGCCGGCAGCCAGGGCAGGCCCGAACTTCCATGCGGCCGCCCACGCAGGGAAGTTCCAGGGGGTGATCTGTCCGACAACCCCGTATGGCTCCATTCTCGTGTACATATGGAGGTCCCCCTGTGCCGGTATCTGACTTCCCTGTTGTGTCCTGGCAACTGCCGCATAGTATTCGAGCGTCCTGAGCGCGCCTTCGACTTCGCCGCGCGCTTCAGACAGTGGCTTGCCAGTATCGAGACACTCTAACAGGGCTAGCTCGTCGAGGTGCTCCTCCAGAACGTCAACCCACTCGCTAAGGCGCTGTGATCGGTCCGTGGGTGTTCGGTCACTCCACGTTTCAAAGCCGTCCCAGGCGACTTGCACAGCTTGGTTGACCAGCTCGTCATCACAGACCGGGACTGCCGTTATCGGTTCATCGATGACCGGGTCGCGTGTCGGAATCGGCTCTGAACCTGAGACTGAGGTCCCACCTATCCACGGCTCGATAACGATGTCCGCCAGCGCGTCCTCGTGGGCCTGCAGATGTCGCTTCCGCATAGCGGTTCGCGTCTCGCTGTCAGGCATAGCTCAGGCGAACTCGTTGACAACGGGAATCCCGATTGTCTCGTAGTCGGTCATGGCGGCCAGTTCGTCGCTAACGCCCTCCAGACCGATTTTGTCGGTTATAACGGCACCGGGGTCGAGCTTGCCGTTCTCGACCATCCGGAACATCTCACCGTACTTCGACGGCGGGAGGCCGCTAGAGCCCTGCACCTGAATCTCGTTCATTACGATCGTATCCGTGGGCAGCGAGTTGTACCCTCGCTGTTCTTTCGTCGTCAGGCCGATCTGGACGTGTCGCCCGCGCGTTCTGAGCGATTCGATAGCGTTCTGGCAGGTCTCCTCAATCCCCAGTGCGTCTAGAGAGACGTGCGCGCCGCCGTCCGTGATATCTCGGACCGCTTGTACGACATCGTCCTCTTCAGCTGCGTTGACGGTGTCGATGGCACCCAGCTCTTCAGCCATTTCGAGTTTTTCGTCCATCAGGTCGACACCGATGACGTTTCCACCCAGTGCGTCCGCGATGTGGACCGCTGACAGTCCGATACCACCGAGCCCCTGAACGACGACGTACTCACCGCGACTCACGTCGGCCTGATGGGCCATTCCACGGTACGATGTCATGAAGCGGCACCCCATGCCAGCGACCTCGACGGGGTCCACACCATCAGGGAGCTTCACAGCGTTGATGTCGGCGTTTGGAATCGGGACTTCTTCGGCAAAGGCCCCCGGCGCTCCGGGCTGGAAGCCGAGCCCCAGATGGTTCTCACAGAGGTTTTCATAGCCAACACGGCACTCGTGACAGTGGCCACAGGCAAAATTGAACGGGATGGCGACCGTGTCCCCTTCTTTGACTGTGTCAACATTCTCGCCGACTTCGACGACCGTCCCCGACGGTTCGTGGCCGAGAATATGGCCCCGCGGTGGCTTGTAATCAAACCAGTCCCAGTTGCCGACCCATCCGTGCCAGTCGCTCCGGCAGACACCGCAGGCATCGACCTTAGCGACGACGCCATCCGGGTCCGGGTCCGGGCGTTCGACGTCTCTGATAGCTAGCGGCTCCTCGTACTCCTCTAACACAGCTGCTCGCATACGTATTGTGTGACGGTACCACATTATAAAAATATTTTCCCGCTCTGCTCTTCAGATGGAATGATATGTAATTTTTTGAGAGTTGCTTGATAGCGTCCTCGTCATTTAGTCTTGTACCAAAAATATAGTAATCTCAGAAATTCAGCTTCGTCTGTTAGTCCGGCGATTTTACAATCGAAACGGCCCCCTGAAATTTCAGGACAACCGTTTCGCCACGAATTCGATATTTGTGGCGAGAGCAGCGGCGAGGAGCCCGACAACGGAGATGAGGATGAGGAATGTCGAGACGACACTGACGATAGGCGTAAGCGACTGGCGCAGGGAGTTCCAGGCAAGCACTGGAATCGTCTGCGTCTGATAGTTCGACAGGAACAGCGCCATCACGAACTCCTGCAGGCTGATAATGAACGCCAGCAGCGCAGACACAAGTATCCCGCTTTTGACGTTCGGCAGGATGACGTGGATGAACACACGGATCGGATTCGCCCCGAGGTCCATCCCAGCGTCGCGCAGTTGCCAGTCGAACCGCTGGAAGACGGACTGCATCACGAAGAACACGAGCGGTGTGGCCCAGAGACTGTGGGCCAAGATGATGCTGAGATACGACGACCGAAACCCAAGCCTGCTGAAATACACGAGCAGCGTCACCCCAAGGATGACCGGCGGAATGAGCAATGGTAGGATGACGATGGGCGTCAGGATATCACCGAACCGGCCTCTGTGTGCTTCAAGACCGAACGCAGCCGTGATGCCCATAAACGTAGCGACGACCGTCGTTCCGACACCGACGACGAGACTATTATCGAACGCTCGTAGCCACACCACATCGGCAAAGAACGCGCTGTACCATCGCAGGGAGAGCGCTTGCGGCGGGAACTGCAAGTTCCCCGACGCGGAGAAGGACGTTGCAATAACAATACCCAGCGGTAACAGCATGACAACGAATATCGCTATATAACCGATGCGAAACGCTGCCGTTCCAAGCCGTTCGAGACTACGTTGCATTGGTCACGTCACCTCCAAAGCGGCCGAGGACAGTGTAGATGACAAGAATGCTCACGAACATCAGGACGAGCATTACCGTCGAGAGGGCAGTGGCTATCGGCCAATTGAAATTGACTAGCATCTGCTCCTGCACTTCGAGTGCGAACGGGCGGTCGCTCCCTGCACCGAGCAGCGCCGGTGCGGAATACGCGCCGACGCTCCAAGCAAAGGAGATAACAGTCGCGACGGTGATTCCTGGCATAATCTCTGGCAGAACGACCGCAAAGAACGACCGGATTCGGCTGGCTCCGAGGTCCCTGGCCGCCTCGACAAGCTCCCATTCAACGGTTGTCAGGACGCTGTAAATTGCCAGCATCGCATACGGGAAGACGATATACACTTGTCCGATGACGACGCCAAGCGTGTTCGGGACTATCTGCAGGGGTGCCTGAATGAGGCCGACTGCGAGCAAGAGGCTGTTGGCCGTCCCGTTCGGAGCCAGCAACGGAACCCACACGTACGTCTTGATTACGAGTGTCGTCAACAGCGGCAGCACAACCGAAAATAACAGGGCCGATTTCCGCACCCCGCTCGCGCGCCAAGTGGCATATGCATAGAAAACCGCGAGGACGACTGTGAGTAGCGTCGCGATGATGCCGAGCTTGAACGAATACACGATGATTCCCTGGAGCAACTCAGACTGGAGGACCTGCACGTACGATGCGATGGTGAACGTCCCCTCGGCATACGGGAGGCCCTGTGACTGTTCGCTGAAACTGATGCGAACCAGCAACAGAAACGGAACCACGAACACCAGCAACTCGAACAGGATCAGTGGGCTCATCAGCAACAACGAGCGGCGAGAGCCAGACTGTCCCTCAAATAGCGACCAGAGGCGGTCTAACACAGTCGTTCTGGAGTCGACACTCATTGTCGGTCCCTCACCCTCGTGCCGTCGGGACGGAACAGCAGTATGTCATCGATATCCCAGCTGAGCTCAACCGTATCTCCTTCATCAATTGCTGATTGGTCAGTAACGCTCTGTTCGACGAACAGTTGCTCCCCGCCGATGTCGACGACATGGCGGATGCTGGAGCCGCGATAAATAGTACTCTCTACGGTCCCGGAAACACCACCACCACCGCCGTTACCGTCGGCACGGGTCTGGTGAGATGCCCGGGTTGATTCATCGGTGAGAGGAGCTATTTGCATGAACTCGGGACGGAGCGAGACAGTAAGGGACGCTTCGGGCTGGATTTTCGAAGTCACCGGTACACGGATCTCCGAGTCGAACTCCGTCACCAGATAGCTGTACTGGCCGTCACTGTCGCTTACAGTACCACTGACGAAGTTTGTATCACCCAGGAATTCCTCGACAAACTTGTTTTTCGGGTCCCGATACACTTCATTCGGCTCTCCGACCTGCACCAGTCGCCCATCGTTCATTATGCCGATACGATCAGCAAGGGTGAACGCTTCGTCCTGATTGTGTGTGACGTGAACGAACGTTTTCTGAAACTCTTCGTGAATATTTTTCAGCTCGATCTCCATCTCCTCACGCAGTCGCTTATCCAAGTTCGAGAGGGGTTCATCAAGCAGTAGCACGTCAGGGTCCACTGCCAGCGACCGTGCCAGCGCGACACGCTGTTTCTGGCCACCCGAGAGGTCGGTCGGACTGTGACTTTCATACCCATCCATGTGAACGCGGTCCAGCATCTCGCTGGCGCGGTCACGCCGCTGCTGTTTTCCCATGCCACGCATCTTGAGACCGAACGCAACGTTCTCAAGTACGGTCTTGTAAGGGAACAGCGCCCAGTTCTGGAACACCATCGAGGTGTCCCTGTCGTAGGCCGGTTCGTCGGTCACGTCCGCATCTCCGATGTAGACTGTCCCGGACGACGGTGTCTCCAGCCCACTGATCATTCGCATCGTCGTCGACTTGCCACAGCCACTGGGACCGAGTAAGCACAACAGTTCCCCGTCCCGAACGGATAGGGAGACATCTGTCACCGCATCGAGCTCCCCGAACGATTTCGAGAGGTTCTGTAGTTCTATCTCCGACATGAGTTATGCAATTCGTGTTGGCCACTGAGACACTGGTCCATTGTAAACATCGGTCCCGACATCGCTAGTTCGAACTCGCCTCCATCTCCGAGATCCGCTGGTTGAAGCTGTCAAAGTTCGAGTTGATGTAATCGAACTCCGGCCAGGCGACGAGCGCTGCTTCGTCACTGTTGTTGGGGAGGTCCTCGTTGAGTTTCTCAGTCGCGTATTCCATGTCCGTATTCGTAAACAGCGTTGGGCTGTTTTCCGACCACCGTGTCTGGGTCTCGGCGTCCAGCAGGAAATTCAAGAAATCCTCCGCCATCTGCCGTTTGTCAGTGCCACGGACCGGACACCAGTGGTTGACGAAACCGCTGTTTCTATCCGGTGCGGTGTGGCTCAGGTTAGGATAGTCGTCAATATCGTACGCGGTCTGTTCGTAGTACCACTGCGCGTGGTCAATAATGCCGTTCTCGAACAGTTGCCAGATGTCTTCCCCGGAAGAAGCCCAGCCCTGGATGTTCCACTGCTCCTCCATATAGTCAAACACGTCCATCGAGAGGTCCTCATCGTACACTTCCCCAGCAAGCTCCTTCGCATCCATCGCGACAGCAGCGTCATGCTGTGGGAACCACCAGAACCCTTTGTCGATACCGATTCCATTCCCGTTGGCGGCTTCTGGGGCGGCAAGGTCGGCCCAGGTGGTCGGTTCGAAATCTAGATCGTTTCGATAGATGAGCGTCGTCGGCGCACCGTCGACGGGGACCCCGAACTCCGTGGTTCGGAAATCAGTGTAATAGTCAATGACGCCATCCAGATTCGGCACGTTCTCCTCTCGTACCGGCAAGAACAGGTCATCGTTGCGACCAAGGAGGTAAAAATACCCCTCCGTGATGGTGACATCGAACGGTGGCTGATCCTCCGGTGCTGATCTGATTTTTGCCAGGATCTCGTTCCAGCCGCGGTTGACCTGTAATCGACCACCAGTCCGCTCTTCGTACATCGGTTTTATCGTTTCTTCGAAGCGGTCAGCGTAGTTCCCGCTCCAGACCATTACGCGCAGTGTCTCACCGCTGAAATCCTGGCCACTACTACTGTCGCCCGTGCTGGCACCGCCACTTTCACCACCGGTCCCACCGTCGCCGTCATCGCTGGCCAACGAAGCGCATCCAGCAAACACACCGGCGGTTCCAGCTCCGGCGGCGGTCAAGAACCGTCGACGGCTGGTTCCAGACTGTCGGATCGGTTCGCTCTCGGTATGCTCGTTATTGCCACACATTGCTATACGCACATATTCCACGCATATTATAAAAAACTACCTTCGATACCCCACTCTGATGCAACCACAGTCCGCGATTCCAGCAGAAAGCATCGCTTGGGAAGAAATGAAGTGGGATGTTCCAGCCAGAGACGGACTAGTAGTCGGTGGCTAGAAAACAGGGTGTTGTTACGAAACGCGCCGCCAAGATTAGTTCGTCGTTCGGAGACGCTCTTCAAGTTCGTCAACGACATCCCTGAGTGCATTCGGAACTTCCTGTTCGAGAACCATCCCATCGACCCGATAGGTCGGGCCCGAGACACTGAGCGCGCCAATCACGTCCCCCTCCGGCCCGTGAACGGCTTTCCCAATGCTTCGCATCCCGTCAGTGTACCCCTGATCGTCGACAGCGTAGCCGCGTTCTCGAATCTGCTCCAGTTCGGCGTGCAACTCTTCCCGCGACGTGATCGTGTGGTCAGTCCGTGCAGGGAGCCCCCACCGCTCGATAACGTCTTCGACCCGGGACTTGGAATAGGTGGATAACACCGCCAGCCCAGACGCGGTCGCGTGCATGTGATAATATGACCCCGTTCTGGCCCGGTACTCCTTCGATGGTCCGTCAGTGGTCGTCCCCTCGAACTTTGCCCACTTGTGGTACGATTCGGCGATTGTGATAACCCTGCCACGGTCCGGAGCCACGAAGTCACACTCTTCCTCTGTCCGTTCGGTGAGGGCTGCGATTGCTTCCTCGATATGCGGATAGCCGGGCCATCGGCTTCGTGCCTGTTCACCGTAATTCAAGAACCGCAACCCGACCTGGTAGATTTCGCCGCGTTTGACCAGAAAGCCGCTGTCGCGGAGCGTGGTGAGGTGCTTATGTGCAGTACTCTTTGCCACGTCTACCTCTTCAACGATATCCCGAAGCCGTGCACCGTCACGGTCGGAGACGATATCAATAATCTCGATCGATAGTTCCGTGGTATTCACAGACATATGTCGGCTGTGTGTCTGATGGGATTTAGTAGTTCGGTAGAACAAAACCAGAATCATGAAGTGTCATTCGCTATTATTTTCTATGTGAGTGTGTGACACTATTTTCGAGGCTAGTTCGATTGAGCGAAACAATGTCGGCACGGTCTGACTATCACGCAAAAAGAATAACAGAAGTACAGGCGTTATATGATGTAGGAGGTGACCCGAGACTTAGTCGTACAATCAAAATGAAGAAGAGACTCAGATGGCTTTCCCACGGTTTTTCTAGTTCGATCATATGAAACAGTCGAATCGAAACATAGGATATAGGGGTTGAACCGACAGGAGCCAATACCTACGCGGCGAAGTTCGGAGACAAAAGCCGTCCTATACTGACGCTACGTTTCTATTTTGTTTGTGGTGCTGAGCGTTTCACTATCATATTCTTGTCTATCCGTCTATCGTACTGTATTCGTAGTACTGACTTCGAACTTCGATTTCGTTTTTCGTATATCGAAGTATCTCAAGCAGATTTGCCATGTATCTGGAGGTGAATCGATCTCTGGGCCCAGTAATACCAAGAGACACCATGACTTCCTGTTCGTCGTTGAATATCGGAACAGCGACACCTCGAACACCTCTGAGATGCTCCTCGTCGTCTATCGCATAGCCCTGGTCGCAAATTCGTTCAAGCGCCGCTTCGAGAGCAGACCGGGATGACAACGTGTTATCAGTCCCTTTCGGAAGCCCATGGTCGGCAACGATTTCGTTTCGTTTTTCCACCGGAAGATGCGCCAGAATTACTTTGCCCAGCGATGTCCAGTGCATCTCTGTGTGATTCCCAATGGGAATTTCGTCGCCTGCAGCCTTTCCGCCTGAGCTCCTGTAGAGAATGACCCGCTGGCCGTTCTCCTCGATGCCGGCACCAGCAATCTCGCCAGTTTCTCTGCTGAGTTCTTCAACCTTATTGCGAAGCAGTCGGCCGATGTCCAGTCTTTGCCGAACGCTGCCACCGAGCTCAAGAAAGCGGAACGATCGACGATACTGCCCGGCTTCCTTGACAACGTAGTCCCGCTGGACAAGTGTGTTGAGGTGGATAAAGACAGTACTTGTGGGGATATCAAGATGAGACGCAAGCTCGGAAAGACCGACTGGTTCAACTTTTCCGAGAGCGGCGAGAATGTCCAGCGTTGTCTCGACCGCGCTGATCGTTTTGTTGTTTTGTGAGGGCATGGATGCGCTTTTTCTTGCAGGGTAAAATAGATTCCGTCGAGAGACAAAATGTTTCCAATCATATTGGAAACTGTCGGTGTCCCGTTAGAGACGATATTCTAACAAGGGTACGAGTGTTATTTTCTGCACTCTCCTTACTCTCGGGGAGTGGCAACAAACCACATGAACATGTGGGCTGGAGGCTTCAACACCTGATTCAGTAGTTACAGACACTCTGTCGTCGTTTTGTGACATTCGTGTATTCCGTACGAGCGTCCCACGTGACTTTCAATCTCATTGAAAGGGTTTGGAAACGCTCTGGTATCCTGTTTTCTACGCTTTAGTCGGTCTCTGCTCCGTATTCTGCAGCATACTATAGGTCATACTTGCGGGTGTAACGTTTGGCCTCGGTGCAGAACTGCCGGCTACGCAGTTATATCCGACGGTGCTCCACAGGCGGCCCGCGGGTTTCGATGTGATTGGTCTGCCTGACTCTGCCACCACTACCAACATTTATTAATGATGATTGCGATGCTTCTTCTACTCGGTATGAGCGAAGTTACACTATCAAACGTCAGCAAGGTATACGACGACGATGTCCTTGCAGTTGAGGACCTTTCTCTGGCCGTCGAGGACGGTGAGTTTGTCGTCGTTGTCGGCCCATCCGGATGTGGGAAATCGACCACACTTCGGATGATTGCTGGGCTCGAAACAGTCACCGACGGTGAGATTGCTATCGGGGGGAGCGTAGTCAACGACGTTCGTCCACAGGACCGGAACATTGCGATGGTGTTCCAGAGCTACGCGCTGTACCCGCATATGACCGTGCGCGATAACATGTCCTTCGGGCTCCGACTGTCAGGCGAGTACGATGATCAAATCGAACAGCGCGTGACTGAGGCCGCCGAACTGCTGGAGATTGCGGACCTCATGGACGACCTGCCGAAGCAACTCTCGGGTGGCCAGCAACAGCGTGTCGCACTTGGGCGGGCTATTGTCCGCGACCCGGACGTGTTTCTGATGGACGAACCGCTGTCGAATCTCGACGCGAAGCTTCGGACACAGATGCGCACGGAGATCCAGCGGATCCAAGAAGAGTTGGACGTGACGACGATTTACGTCACGCACGATCAGACGGAAGCGATGACGATGGCCGACCGGATCGTGATTCTCAATCAGGGTGAACTCCAGCAGGTCGCGCCACCGGAACGCTGCTACGATGAGCCCAACAACAAATTTGTCGCGGGGTTCATCGGGTCACCATCGATGAACTTCTTCGAAGCGAGTGTAACCAATAGCGGCGGGCACGCGACGTTCCACTCGTCAAATATTGAGTTTACGCTCAACGTCGACATTCCGGACGGGGAGTACACGCTGGGCGTCCGCCCGGAAGATTTCGTCGCCGAGGACGCCGGCGAGTACATCAATACAGTTGTCGATGTCGTAGAACCAATGGGGTCTGACAACTTCCTCTATCTGGAGACTGCAGGCGGGTCGAAAGAAGTCGTTGCCCGGGTCAATAGCGAGTACCGCCCAGAACGGGGCGACAAAATCGCGCTCGGGTTTCATACAGAGGATATGCATCTGTTCGGTCCAGATGGCGAGCGTGTGGAACTGAATCAGTTGCAGCGGACAGAGTCGGTGTAATATGTTGTACGATACTATCGGTCGGAAAGAGAGCGAGTGGGCTGGGATGACTGCGGGTCAGATCCGAAATGTCGGCGAACAGCCGGGCTCAGTTCTCGTTATTCCCGTCGGAAGCGTCGAACAGCACGGGAACCACCTCCCGGTCGTCACCGACACACTCCTCGTCGAGGCGATGGTCGACACTGCTATCGAGCGCCTAGATGGCGTTCCTGTCGTCGTGACACCGCCGGTCTGGAGTGGGTTCTCGCCACACCATCTGTCGTTCGGTGGGACCCTCTCACTCGAGTTCGCGCACTTGCGAGCGACACTTGAGGATATCGCACACGCTGGCATCCAGAACGGATTCGACGCGGTGCTGTTCGTCAACGGCCACGGCGGGAACAGTTCACTCATCGACGCCGTCGTGAGTACTGTGGGCGTCGACACTGATGCGGAAGTACTCGGGACGACGTACTTCCATCTGGCGTCGGATAGAATCGAGGAGCTCCGGACCACCGAGACAGGGGGAATGGCTCACGGCGGTGAGTTCGAGACGTCCCTCATGCTTGCGCTCCGACCAGACCTCGTGGGTGACCCGGCGGTCCGCGACGGTGAACCGATGGACGAACACTACGGCTGGGGCGGGCAAGACTTGCTTGACGGGGGCAACGTCTCTGTCTACCGCTCGTTCGACGAGTATTCCTCATCCGGAGCTATCGGGACGCCGAAGCAGGCGAGCGCGGAGACAGGCGAACGAATCCGCTCGGTCATCGGCGACGAACTCGCGGCCCTCATGGTTGCGATTCACGAGAACAATGCCTGACCAATGAGCGACACAACACAAAGAATTATGTACATGGAAATAGGTGACATTAACGATGCAGCCCGATAACAACGACAAGTCTGTCGAGGATAGTATCGACCGCCGACGGCTTCTCCAGGCGCTTGGCGCAGGCGGCGCCATCGCCATCGCCGGGTGCAGCGGCGACGGTGGGAGCGGCAGTGACGGGGGTGACGGCGACAGTGAGAGCGGCGGTGGCGGCAGCGACGGCAGTACGCAGAGCGTGCAGTTCCTCACGATGGGCGTCGGGGACAACATCAAGCAGTTCTTCGAGGAGAACAACGCGGCCTTCGAGGACGAACACGGCGTCGACGTAGAGTTCACCAGCGTTACGTGGGACAACGCACGGCAAACCGTGAACAACCGTGTCGACGGCGGCGAAGCGCCCGATGTCAGTCGGTGGCCGGCACGCTGGATCCCCCAGCTGGTGGGCAAAGACGCACTCGAA
Organism: Haloarcula sp. JP-Z28; assembly: GCF_011440255.1. Lineage (NCBI taxonomy): Archaea > Methanobacteriati > Methanobacteriota > Halobacteria > Halobacteriales > Haloarculaceae > Haloarcula > Haloarcula sp. JP-Z28. Next base: position 15,513 of record NZ_JAAOHT010000065.1, read on the forward strand.
CCGCTTGATGACATGATGGACGGGGAGTTCGGCGAGCAGTTCTACGACGGCGTGGCCGAGGGAACGATGTACAACGGCTCCCACTACGGCGTGCCATGGGCCGCCTCGAACAAGTGCCTCTACTACAACAAAGATGTCTTCGAGACGGCGGGGCTCGACCCCGAAGACCCGTCGCTTGAGTCGTGGCAGGATATGCTGGATGCCGCAACGCAGATCCGTGACAGTGATGCGAGCGTCCCAGCACTGGGCCTTGCAGGGGCCGACGCAATCGAAACCGGGTCGCAGTACTACCACTACCACTGGTCACACGGCGCGGACCTCGTCGACAACGAAGGTATGCCAGTCGTGAACTCCAGTGGCGCTGTTGATGCCCTCTCGTTGTACACCGACCTTCATCTCGAACACAATGTCACGCAGTCATCGCCACTCTCCTCAACTCGGCAGGACATCCGACAGCTATTCGAGAACGGTGACCTCGGGATGGTCATCGGGCACGTGTACACGGGACTCAACATCACCGCCGCGAAGGAAAACGGTGACGTCGACTTCGATTACGGTATCGTGCAGGTACCGCGTGGCCCTGAAGGTCGGTACAGCCTGTTCACTATCGACACGCTCGCCATCCTGAGTCAGAGCGAACACAAAGATCTCGCCCGGGATCTGGTTCGGTTCTACTTCGACGAGGAGCGGCGGTTCCAGTACTCGAAGCAGAAAGGGTTCCTCCCCGTCGTCGAAGCCGTCGGTGAGCGCTCGTACTTCTCGGATTCGGAGAACTGGGGACCGTTCGTCGAGGCGGGGCAGTACGCCCGCGCCCGACCGAAGCTCGGTAACTTCAGCGAGTTCAACGACCGGATGGTCCAAGCCATTCAGGAAGCACTGGCGGACCGGAAGTCACCGCAGAAGGCGCTCAACGATGCCCAGAGTGATCTCGAAGATGCCATGGAGTGACAGACAGGGATGAGTCTGGCAGAGGAATACACTGAAACGTCCGATGACTCACGTCTCGGACGAGGGCTGGCGTACGTCCAGCGCAATAGCCGAGCGTACCTCCTCATTGCTCCCGCAGCGGTGTTCCTGCTGGCCGTTGTCGGGTACCCGATCATCGAGACGTTCCGGTTGTCACTGTACCAGTCGCCGGCCGACTCGAACATCGAGACGTTCGTGGGACTCCAGCATTACGTCGAAATATTCAACAGCGACATCTTCTACCGACTGCTCTGGCAGACCGGTCGCTGGGTCGTCGCCGGTGTCGCGGGCAAGACACTGCTGGGACTGCTCATCGCCGTTCACCTCAAGGGAGATATCCGCGGTCGGAAGTTCTTCCGCACGGCGTTTCTCATCCCGTGGGGGATTCCCTACGCGATCTCCGCTGTGGTGTTCCGGTGGATAGAGCACCCGCAGTTCGGCTACCTCAACGCGATCTTGCTAAAACTCGGCATCATCGAACAGGGTATCGGTATCCTCGGAAACCCGAGTCTGGCGTGGCTCGGCGTCGTCGTGGCTGATATCTGGATCGGAACGCCGTTCATGGCGATTATCTTCCTTGCAGGGTTGCAATCGATACCACAGGAACTGTACGAGGCAGCCGCCATCGACGGTGCCGAGAAGTGGCACCAGTTCCGGTACATCACGCTCCCACAGCTCAAAAGCGTCGTCCTGATCGCCACGCTGCTGTCGACGATCTGGACGTTCGTCAGCTTCGACGTCATCTGGACAATGACCGGCGGCGGACCGATCAGTTCGACGGCAACGCTCGTCATTCACATCTATCAGGTGGGGCTCCAGAACGGGAACCTCGGGCGCGGAGCCGCCTACAGTGTCATCGGGTTCCTGTTCCTGTTCGGCTTCGCAATCATCTACCTGCGCATCTACACGCGCGGCGGTGACGAGCTATGACGATGGCAGGCCACGACCGGAGCAGTCTCCGCAAAGTCCGGCTCTACGGCGTGCTGATCGGACTACTCGGGCTCATGATGTTGCCGTTCTACGCGATGTTCTCGAGTACGCTCAAGCCGGAGTCGGAGATCTTCGCTGCACCGGCGACTCTGGTCCCCAGCGACCCCAGCCTCCAGGCCTACCTGCAGGTCTGGACACAGACCGACGTGTTGCTCTGGGTCGGCAATAGCTTCATCATCTCGGTGGGGACGGTCGTGTTGACGCTTCTGCTGGCGATACCGGCCGCGTACTCATGTGCCCGGAACGACTTCGTGGGGAAGCGAACCTTTCTCCTCTCCGTGCTGGTCGTCCAGATGTTCGCGCCGGTTGTGTTGATCGTCGGCCTCTTCGATGTTATCTCTCAGATGGGACTGTTCAACACCTATCTGGCTGTGATCGTCCCGGCGGCAGCGTTCACGCTGCCGTTCAATGTCTGGATGCTGTACGGGTATTTCAAGACGATCCCCGTCGCGCTCGAAGAGTCAGCGCGTATCGACGGCGCGAGCCAACTGCAGATCCTCACGAAGATCGTGCTCCCGCTCACGAAGCCGGCGCTGGTCGCCAGTGTCACCTACACGTTCCTCTACGCGTGGAATCGGCTGCTGTTCGTGCTTACCTTCCTCACTGACAGTGCGAAGTACAACATCCCGCGCGGCGTCTTCTCGATGGTTGGTGCGCTGCAGACCGACTGGCGGATGATGCTCACCGTCTCTGTTATCGGTATTATCCCACTCCTGATTTTGTTTGCCTTCCTAGAGGAGTATATCGTGGCTGGCATGACGGCTGGCGCAGTCAAGGAGTAACCGCCTCTACTTTTATTATCGCCGCCATAGTTGGTCGCGTATGGAATTCGCGATGTGGGCGTACCCGTGGGACCTTCTGGACGAAGGGCCGGCCGAGGTGGAAACACGACTGCGTGGCGTCGGCGTTGACGAACTGAACCTTGCGACGAACTATCACACTGTGCAGGCATTCACGCCACACAATCCGGAGCGGCGGACGCTGTTCGCCCGCGCGAGTTCGTATTTCGAGCCCGGGCCAGAGTACGGGGACCTCGAACCAGTGCCGTATGAACAGATGGACGGGGACTGGGTCGCGGACATCGCCGCCGGCCTGTCAGAGCTTTCACTCAATTCCTGGACAGTCGGCTGCCACAACTCTCGGCTCGGGATGGCCAACCCCGAGTACACGCTGGAATCTGCACACGGTGACGACCTGATCTTTGGCCTGTGCCCGTCCCAACCCGCGGTCCAGACGTATCTCTCGGCACTGGTCTCGGATCTGGCGGCCCGCGATACGTTTGCCCGTATCGAACTGGAAACGTTCGATTACTTCTACGGGACGGGCTTTGGATGGCACCATCAGAAGATTCACGCACGGCTGGGGGTGCTCGGAGAGTTCCTGCTCGGGATGTGTTTCTGTCCACACTGTCAGGAGAATGCGACGGCTGAGGACGTCGATGCTGAACAGGCACGCGAGACGGTAGCCAACGCGCTGGACGATATCGTCGCTGGCGAGCTGTCACATGACCGCTCACCGGAGGCTTGGCTTGCGGAGCACAGTACTGTCGCCGCGTACGTCGATGTCCGCGAACGGACGCTGTCGTCACTGTACGCCACACTGGCTGACGCCGCGGGAACAACACCGCTTGGCTACTACGTCGGCGCACCGGAACCCGGCCGCGAGTGGATCGTCGGGGCCGACCTACAAGCGCTCTCGAACCACGTCGATTACTACTGTCTGCCGGCCTACGAGTCGTCAAGTGACGCAGTCATAGGTGCGTACAACGCCGTTGAGACGGTGATTGATGACGTGCCACTCCACGTTGGTCTCCTGCCGGGCCATCCGGCCATCGACGACGAGGCGACCGTGGTCGATATCGTGGAGACTCTCGACTCGAAAGGAGTGCCGCGGCTATCCTTCTATAACTACGGACTGCTTCCAGAGCAGTCACTGGAGTGGGTCGAAACCGCCATCGAGACAGTGAGCTGAGAGGGGGAAGCGGTACTTTGATATCGGTTCCCGGACGACAGAATGGCATGGAGATAACTGGCGTGTCAGCGGTAACTGTAGATGTACCGTTGGCCGACTTGGATGAGCATCTCGGAATCGGGCCGTACGTGACCAACCACGGAAAGTTACGTTCGATGGAACGCGTCCTCGTCCGTGTCGACACAGATGAGGGCATTAGCGGCTGGGGCGAGATGCGTGTCTTCCTGTCACCGGAAGCCACCGAGTCGATTATCGAAGACGGGGTTGGGCCGATGATTGAGGGCCAGTCGCCGTTCGAAATCGAGCGACTCCGCCGGCAGGTGTTCGTCGAGTACACCAACGTCGATATGTTCTTTGCCGCCGTCGAAACGGCCTGCTGGGACATCGTCGGGAAAGCCCTCGATAGACCAGTGTACGAGCTGCTCGGCGGATGGACAGCACCGACACAGGGGACACAACAACACCGGCAAAGCGTCGATGGCGACAGTACTGCTCCTATTGAGGTCCCTGTTGCCTTCTGTCTCGGCATCCTCTCGCCCGAGGAGTCTCGTGTCAAAGCCCGAGAAGCGCACGAAGCGGGCTTCACTGTCCTCAAAACGAAGGCAGGACGGGACTGGCGACAGGATGTCGAGCGAATCAGAGCGATGCACGATGAGGTCGACGGACAGCTCGAATTTCGACTCGACCCGAATCAGGGCTGGACGCTCGACCAGGCGGTTCGGGTCGGCGCGATGCTCGAAGATGCGGGTATCTACCTGCAGTATATGGAACAGCCGATTCGCGTCGATGCACACAGATCGCTAGCCCGGCTCCGACAACGACTCCGCCAGCCGATCGCGCCGAACGAGGACACGTATATCTCGCATAATCTGCAATCGCTTGTCGAAGCTGGCGCGATGGATGTCGGCGTTATCGACCTGACCCCAGCCGGCGGCATCAGTGGAATTCGACAGCAGGCCGCCATGCTTGAAGACGCCGGGGTTCCCTTTACCCACCACTGTGCGTTCGACCTGGGGATTCGAACGGCGGCGATCCTCCACGCGTTCACCGGCATCCCGGGCTTTTCCTTGCCCCCAGATTCGACGTACTACGGCTGGGAGGCAGACATCATTGAGCGGCCGTTCGAGGTCAGCAACGGCTGCCTCCCGGCCCCGGACGGTCCTGGTCTCGGAGTTTCTATCGACATGGCTGCCATCGAGGAGTATCGAATCACATGAACGGCCAAGAGCAACTTTCAAGAGGGCAGCTTACGTGGGTGCCAGTGTCATGGTAAAGCTATCATTAGCGGACCGGCCAGCCATTGTGACTGGCGCGTCACGGGGTATCGGGCGCGAGATCGCGGCCCGGTTCGCCGAAGCTGGTGGCGATGTCGTCGTCTGTTCGCGCACCTACGAGGACGTGGAAGCGGTTGCGACGGAACTGACCCAGACACACGATGGCCGCGTTGTTCCGGTCGAATGTGACGTTACAGACCGGGAGGCGGTACGGGACCTTGTCGACACGACCATCCAAGAGTTCGGGGACATCCGCGTGCTTGTGAACAACGCTGGTGGCGCAGACGAATCCGCCAATCTGTTGCACCGGTGTGACGAGGAGACCTTCGAATCGATGGTCGACCTGAACCTGAAAAGCCAGTTCCTCCTGAGCAAAGAGGTACTGCCAGCGATGGTCGCCGCTGGCGGCGGGTCGATAATCCATATGGGATCAGTCAACGGCCTGTTCGGTATCGGTCTCTCCGGCTACTCCGAGGCGAAAAGCGGACTCCTGGCGCTCTCCCGAAACATCGCCGCCCACTACGGGCAACACGGGGTCCGCTCGAACGTTATTTCGGCGGCGACCATCGAAACAGCGAACAGGCGGGCGGAGATGGAAAACACGGAGGAACGGACCGGTGAAACGAGCGCCCGGGAGCGCTGGCTCGACCAGTATCCGCTCGGGCGGTTCGGCACACCGCGAGAAGTCGCTGATACGACCCTATTCCTTGCCTCCGAAATGTCGAGTTTCTTGACCGGTGAGAATCTGGTGCTTGACGGCGGATTGACGACGAGCCTGCCAACATCGTTCATCAACGAGGTCTACGATGCGGACGAAAAGCCGACACCCAATTAAACAGCCATGGAAGAACTAACAACAGACGACGCACCTGATAGTATCGGCCCGTTCTCACAGGGAATCGCTAGCGGTGACCGTATGTACGTTTCCGGGCAGGGGCCAGTCGACCCGGATACCGGCGAGGTAATCCAGGGCACGCCCGGTGAACAGACCCGGCGTACACTCCGGAACGTCGCGGCCGTGTTGCAGGCCGGTGGCGCTTCGCTTGACGATGTGGTGAAGGCGACGGTGTTCGTGAAGGATATGCGATACTACGACGAGGTGAACGAGGTGTACGGTGAGCTCATGTCACCACCCTATCCTGCACGCAGTGCTGTGGAAGTCGTTAAATTGCCAGTCGATATCGACGTTGAGATAGAGGTTGTTGCAGAACGGTAGTATGTCGCATCTTGTAGTGTTCGACCTCGACGGGACGCTCACTCGACAGCGCGGCGGGTTCGAGCTGTTGCACACCCTCTACGGAACAACACCGGAAGCCGAGACGCTAATGAACCGGTTCGAGGCCGGAGAAATTACGTTTACAGAGTGGTGTCAGGGAGCGGTCGACGTGTGGCGTGCGAACGATATCACCAGATCAGATATCACTCGTGCGACCCGGGCCCTCAAGCCGAAAGCAGGTGCTGTCGACCTCCTCGCCCACCTCCAGCAAACGGATATCCGATTCGGCATCCTCAGTGCCGGCGTTGCGAACCTTGCAGCGCGATTCGAGCCGTACGAACCGGCGTTTGTTCGTGGAAACTGGCTTCGGTTCGAGGATAGACGGGTTTCGGCTATCGATATCGGTGTCGGTCCCAATGAGAAAGGAGAGCTACTGAGAAAAATTCGAAGCAAACAGAATCCTGTCTCAATCACCTATATCGGCGATTCACACACTGATACAGAGGCGTTCATCGAGGCAGATACCGCGGTGTTATTTGACCCCGATGAACGCGTTCCCGAAACAGCAGTCGACGCAGCGGACACAATCATTGAAAGTGCGGATATAGCAGAGGTACAGAACTGCATTCCAACGGCATAGCCCGCTATTCGCCGGCATAGACTTATATCCAGATAGGGTGTTTTCTTATTATTTCTGCAATATATGTTCTCAAATCTGAAATATGCTTACCCATATAGTTCATATTACATCCAAATGCCGGTTCTGAAGCAGGCTTAGCTTTCGGTGTGAGAACTGGACCGCTGTCGACGTTACTCACTACTACACTGGTCCCAACCGTGTATTCCCCGGACAGATGCCGCCCGGTCATCGGCACCGCGTCAGTGGTCGCTGGCGCAGTGGCAACATCTAGCAATTTGCAACAGGCTTCGACGGCCCTTTTACCGTCGGGTGGTGACCGGCAACTGAATGAGTCGCTATCGAACGACCGGTTGCTTTCTCCTCCTGGCTGCAATCTGGGGTACTGCATTCATGGCGACAGATGTCGGCCTTGCCGACCTGCCGCCAGTACCGTTCGCTGCCGTCCGCTTCGACATCGCCTCCGTTCTCCTGTTTGCCGCGCTGGCTGTCACAGGCGCGCTAGAGCGGCCACAGACCCGCGACGACTACGTGTACGTCCTCGCTGGGGGTTCGCTTATGATCGGGGTGCATCACGTATTCCTGTTCACCGGGCAACAGTACGTCACCGGGGCCGTCGCCGCCGTACTGCTCGGTCTCGTTCCCGTCGTAACGCCCGCGCTGACGAAGCTCGCGTCGAGCGATGACACGTTCACCGCGAATACTGGGGTCGGCGTGGTACTCGGCTTCGCCGGCGTTGTCGTCATTGCTGACCCTGACCCAGCGAATCTCCTCAGCAGTACTATCGGAATCGCGCTCGTGTTCGCAGCAGCACTGGCGTTCGCCATCCCGGCCGTCGTCACGCACGACACCAGTCCGTCGATGTCGTTTCTGGCCACACAGGCGTGGTTGATGGCTATCGGAGCCGCTGTCCTCCATCTCACCGTACTCGTACTTCCCGGACAGTCGTTTGCGGACGCATCGTGGACGCCGTCCGCGCTTGCGGCGCTGTTGTATTTGGCTGTCGTCGCCGGTATCGGCGGTTTCCTGCTGTACTTCCGGTTACTTGACCAGCTGGGCCCTATCGAGATGAGTTTCATCGAGTACGTCATCCCCCTGTTCGCCGCGCTCGCCGGCTGGCTCGTGCTCGGTCAGCAGGTCACGCTCGCCACCGTCGGTGGGTTCGGATGTATCCTGCTGGGATTCATCGCGGCGAAGTGGACGGCGCTGCGAGCGGAGCTTCGTCGGGTCGTCGAACCGAAAACCAGTCCACCGGCCGACTGACCACAACCGGGTGAGCAGGCCGTCACTGACTGGACCACTCTCTAGATACGGGAAACTCGACAGCGAAGCGAGAAACGGTAAGAATGACCGTCAGGCAGGAGTGCCAACGGCGTCGCGCTTCTGAAAACAAGCGAATTCCAACCGCTATTTTGCTATCCTTTTCAGATGAACGGCTGTAGCACTTGCCATTTGGCGACAGACCCGTCTGAAAACGGAACCTTGTAAGAGAAAACCGCATCATAGCCGCTTGCACATACTGGCGGGGCTAACGGGTTTTTATAAGACTACCCGTTGCTGTGTGATATGATACAACCCATTCGCACGCTATGGAGCCGGTATCGATCTATCCCGCTCATCTGGCGCATCTTTGTCGCCTTCGTACTGGGAGCAGGTGCCGGTATCGTGTTCGGGGAGCAGATGGCTGTCGTCAGACCAGTAGGCGACCTCTTCCTCCGACTGCTCAATATGCTGGTCATCCCGATTATCGTCTTCACACTGCTGACCGGGATTCGACAGCTCTCACCCGCAAAACTTGGAAAAATCGGCGGTGCGACAGTCGGTCTCTACGCCCTGACGACGACCCTCGCAGGAATCATTGGTCTCGCGGTTGCAAACGTGCTTCAGCCGGGTCGTGGGCTTGAATTCGGCGGCGGTGAAGCGCAATCGAAAGCGCCGCCGTCGTTGCTTGATGTCGTTCTCGGTATCGTGCCGAACAATCCCGTCGCGGCGCTCGCAGAGGGGAATCTGCTGGCGACGGTTTTCTTCGTCATCGTCTTCGGAATCGCGCTGACATACGTCCGTGCCCGGCAAGACGCGCTCGCAGAGAGTGTCGATTCAGTGTTCGAGGCCTTCGAAGTGGGTGCTGAGGCGATGTTTGTCATCGTCCGTGGCGTCCTCGAATTCGGTGTGCTCGGTGTGTTCGCGTTGATGGCGTCCGGCATCGGCACTGAAGGCATCGGCCTGTTCTCCTCGCTGGGCGAGCTCGTGTTGGCAGTCACTATTGCAATCGGCATTCACATCGGCTTCACCTATCTCGTTCTTTTGATGAGCGTGATTGCCGACGTGTCGCCGATTGCGTTCCTCAGCGGAGCGAAGGACGCGATGGTGACTGCGTTCGCGACTCGGTCGTCGAGCGGAACGCTCCCTGTTACGATGCGCAATGCGGACGAAGACCTGCAGATCGCTGAGCGAGTGTATTCGTTCACGCTCCCGGTCGGTGCCACGGCGAACATGGATGGTGCTGCCATCCGACAGGCGGTCACCGTGATGTTTGCCGCAAACGTCGTCGGACAGCCACTAGTGCTTACTGAGCAAATTTTCGTCTTAATTGTGGCCGTCCTCATCAGCATCGGAACCGCTGGCGTTCCGGGAGCGGGGATCGTCATGCTCACTGTGATTCTCACACAGGTCGGCCTTCCGCTGGAGGTCGTTGGATTCGTCGCTGGGGTCGACCCTATTCTTGGGCGGATTGCAACTATGAACAACGTCACTGGCGACCTCGCAGTTTCGACCGTTGTGGGGAAGTGGAACGACGGACTCGACCGTGGTGAGGGCGTCTGGTCACGAAACCTGAGCGGAGTCGCTGAGTTCGTTCCCGGTGACGACTAAAGCGAACGGCGGGAGCGATTCCAACAGCCCCTAATGCTGGTACAGTTGTTATTCTAATCGTACGTGTTTACCCCGAGGACTCAACGGCCGGCACAGCCTGATCTCGTGAAATCATCTCGTTGTTCCGGGAGACTCGCTTGAGCTCGTCATATGGATTGCGTCCCTGCTGGCGCCATGTCGCCAGCA
>NZ_JAAOHT010000066.1:0-25501 GCF_011440255.1 Haloarcula sp. JP-Z28
TACGTCGAGAGCTGTTTCGGAAACCAGGCCGAGCTGCTCTCAAACACGCTGTTCGAGCGACGCTGTGAAATCAACAATGTGCTACGCATGAGCGTCTATTCAAAAAGAGCGTGTGAATCCTCCTGATCGAGAACGATTGTATGACACGCCGGGCGTGCACCAAAACACACCAAATTCCGGATTCACTGGTAATCAGTTCTCCAGCACTGCTGAGTAGGTTCAGTAGAATGGCCCGATTCCCATTTTGTAGGATACCGCACATGGATTTAACAGCCGTACGACCGAGCCAGCAAATATGGCTGCACAGTCGACCCCACCTCAGGACTCGCTTTTCAGCCTTCCCTCCCATCCCGCTGGTTACCTGGCGATTGTGGCCACGCTCGCAACCGCTGGCATCCATTTGGTACTTGGGCCACGTGTCATGGGCTTCAGCCAGATACTGGGCATTTTGTTCATCTTGAACGGGCTTGGATTCCTTGGCGGACTCGTACTGTACAGTAGTCGCTACTGGCGGCCTGAACTGTTCCTGGTCGCTGCGGGATATGCTCTCGTCACTATTCTTTCACTCTTTGTGTTCCAAGGATTCAGCATTGAGGCGTTCTATATGCAAGGTAGTCTGAACCCACTGGCTGTCGGATCAAAGCTTGCCGAGGCTATCCTCGCGATCTGTTCTGTTTATCTCTACACCGCATCTCGTCCCTGAGCCCAGAAAGAGCCAAGACAGGCGACGACCAGTCGTTTACTCCAGCGTCCGCCCAAGACTGTCGCGCATCCCGATCAGGACCTCGCGCCCGTCGTCGGTGACCGAATACGTCTGTCGGTGCTTGTTCGGTCCTGTTGACTCAACCAACCCCACCGACTCCAGATCCGCGAGCGAGCGTCGGACATGGCGGTCGCTCACGTCAAGACCCTCCTGTGCGGCCTGTGCGATCAGGCCACGCCAAGCGTCGCCGTCATAGGCTGCGACCAACAGCAGGCACGTCTGTGCCGTTGGCGTGAGGTTCTGGTACGCCGCCCAGTCCGGCTGGTCGCTGGCATCGCTGTCGGCTGTCATCGGCTCACCGCCACTGTGAGCGTGGTCTGTGCCGGCGCTGCCAGTGACCGCTCGCCATCGAACAGCCACAGTCGCTCGATAGCACTGATTGGGAGCCACTGTTCGACGGTGATCGCCTCGACCCAGCAGCCACCAAGCACCGACATGACGACCGCGACCAGTGCTCGCAGTGTCGCCCGGATCGCGCCGATGCCAGATGCGAGTGGCACCACCAATGTTGCCGGCCCAGCGCGAGCCGGTGAGCGCACATCACTGGCCATCAGTTCCCACCTCCAACAGCGTTCAGGGGGGTCCCCCCTTCCGTTCCTGTTCCTGATACGCGCGCGTACCCAGCGGACATTTTGGTCCACTCAGGCCGATTGGTGCCGCTCGGCCCGCCAGCCGGGTCACCGTCGACGGCTGTCATGAACGTAAAAGGGCGTTCGGTGTCGGTCTCCACCAGTCGCTTCGCTGGGTCAATCATCGGCCTCGACCTCCGCCGCACCGGGCCCAGTTCGTCTCGGAATGCGTGCCGCAACGATCTCTGCGTTCGTGTCGGTCCTGAACATGATATCGTAGTGGGTCTGTGTCGTTGTGATCGGGTTCTCGGGGAACTCGGCGTCGGGATACGGGCTCGATAGCACCTCCAGTGGCTCGGGTTTCTCACCGGAGATGTCGACAATCCCGCGACCAGGCGCGAGCACGCGCAGTTCGTGCACGGCGCCGTCGGCTGCGCGGTACTCCTTGAGGATGGTCGGCTGGCCCTCATCGTCAGTCGCCACCTGGAGGTCCTCTACGATCATACCGCCATCATCGCTCGTCGGGACATCAACGGCTTCCGGGATCCCGAGCCGGAGCTGGAACTCAGGCGTATCGTGTGGGTAGCCCAGATCTGAGAACTGAAACTCCGAAAACCGGTTGGCCGTGTAGCACAGTCCAAACCCCTTTGGCCGCTTCGAGAGCAGGTCTTGGTCTTGCTCGATATCGCGGAATGGCTTCGGTGCTTCAGCCTTGGTCGTCCGGTTGCCACGATCGTGGTTCGAAAGTTCGACCCAGAAGTCGAACTCCTTGAGCCAGTGATTGTGGACGTCCTCTTCGTGATGGCCGTAGCCGACCAGCGATAGCCCGGCCGACCGCATCTCCTTCGCGATGTCGGCCATGATCTGGACACACTGGTGAGTCCAGTGGCCGGACTCCCCACCCGGCGCTGACTCCGGGGCCAGCATCCCGAACTCGTCGATGTGAGCGGTCATCCAGTTGCGCTCGCCATCGCCGTCGACGCGAACCCCGTCGAAGGTCCGTGCTGCAAGGAAGCCAAACCACCAGTGTGAGGCTGGCGTGGGGTTTGGCTCGTTCTTGGGGATGAACTCCGGCTGTTGGACCGTCGCATCTGCCGTCGACAGTGCTTCAACACAGCCCCGGAAGTACGGGTCCGGGAACACGACGTTGTAGGTACCTTTCGGATGGTCCTGCAGTCGTGCAACCAGTTCGTGGACATCCGAGTAGTACCGTACGTCTCGGCAGAGTTCGTCGGGATCTGGATCGTCGCGGTCGACGGTTTCCATCCAGCGGCCGTCAACCTCGACGCCGCTGGGGAGCCACAGCGTCGTCCAGTCAGCTAGCCGCCGCCAGTCCGAGCTCTTCTGGCGGCCGTTCCTGACGATGCGCTCGTCGTTGTGTTCCATCTGGTACGTGGCAAACTGGTCGGCAGCTGTGGACTTGCCTGAGCCCTTCGGCGCTTCGACCATCGTCAGTGATGCACCCGGTGAGTTCACCGTCGACGGGCCATCGGCGGAGTTCTCGATATGCACGAGAAAGTCCGGATACACGCCCGACAGTGCCGCGCCCTCGCGTGGGTAGAACGCTTCCGGGTCGAACGCCGGGATATCGAACCGGTTTCGAATTTCCTCAGCGTCGGTCGGCCACTTTCCGTGCGGGTCCGCGCCGTGGATGATCTGTGCGCCCTGTATCGTCTTCTCTGTAAACCCGTCCTGTTCGGATTTCGGGAGGTTCTGAGACATACGTTGTTTACTCCAGTTAGGTGGTCAATTCCGTCTCTGTGCGTTGTCGCCGAAGCCAGCGTTGCGAGGGTGCTCATCGTGAGATCCAATACTGTCGTGACCGCCCGTCTCGTCGGCTCCGGTAGCGCCACCGGCCAATCCGTGGCCAGCCGCTTCGAGCGCGTTCACGGCTCAGTCTGGCTGCCTGTAGCTGCAGAAAGAACACCACTGCGCTCGTCGGATGCACTGAGTCTACACCTCGTGCCGCCCTCAGATAGGTCGATGCCAGTCTCGGCCACTGTCTCCGATCGGTCTCTCTTGTTAGCTACGGTGGTTGCTCTCGTGTGAGTAGGGCGCCACAGTCAGACTGCGGTCATCCTACGAACACGAAACCGGTGGCAGACCACGGACAAATATGGCTGGATTGGTACAGTATTCTGTCACTCTCTGTATGGTCCTGAAACAGTCTAGTAAGAGATTGTAAGAGGGAGACACTGGAATGGAGTGAACAGCGCCGATGCCCTTTTCTCAGATACTGCTAATCCGTGGGCATGGCCAATTCAGTCATGCTGGGGCGAAGTGTAGTCCAGCGAGGGGGTGTCAGTCTGTATCTGAGTATCGACCATGGTTGGCAGGAGGCCGCAGGTTTGGACGTCGACGATACGTGCCGACTGGAGATCGAGGAAGTTGGTGACGCGTCGCTGACGGTGGCGCTGTTCATCGATAAAGACTACGGGACAGTGGCAGACCCACCAGGGCAGTTCGATATCGAGCCAGTGGACATCCAGACCGATCTTCAGTGGTGTCTGCCCGCCGATGTGCGCCACGAGTTCGGTATCTCCGAGGAGTTCACATACAGTGCCGAGTACCACGGCGACGGTGAGATCCACTACGAGCTCACGTCGCCGACCGTTCGCGACGAGCGACTGCTTGCCTGAGTTGCAGCGGACAACTGTAACAGACAATCTCATATACTGCTTCGATTTTTGAGTAAGTCGATCCAGGGTGGGGATCATATCCGAGATGAGCGATCAACTCAAGTTATTCCCGGATAACCAAATCGTACTTGCAACAACTATTATAACTTTGTATGAAGTAATTATGCTAGTGTCGCTTCGAACGGATGATCGTGGTGTTTCTGAGGTGATTGGAGCTATTTTGCTATTTGGAATGCTTATTGTTGCATTCGCTACGTATCAAGCAACGGTTATTCCCGGGCAAAATACTGATATTGAAGCCCAGCACTATGAGGAAGTTCAAGATGATCTGGGGGAACTACAGGGGACAATTGTTACGGCAGCAGAAACTGGTGAAGCCCGTTCAACGAGTGTCAATCTCGGCCCCAGTTACCCATCGCGAGCTTTGGGTGTGAATTCTGGGCCTCCTAGCGGTCAACTCCGAGCAGAATCTGTTGGTACTGGTGGAATAGCAAGTACAGGAGTTCCCCTAGATGAGACTTGTCGACTGCGGGCTGGCGATGGGGACCGTGTTCCAACAAATTCTCTTGTCTATGATCCAGGATATAATTATTATGAGAGTGGAGAAGTTTCTCACCGTCTGGAAGAAACCCTTCTATATCAACCAAAGAGCTCCTATGGCGGTGAAATTGTCCGTAATGATCAGACAATGGTTGACACGTCAACTCGGTCTGTTACTTTGTACCCACTCCAATCTGACCTCCAATCAGGAGGAACAGGAGATGAAGTATATCATTTTATTGGCGGCTATGGGCAGAGTAGAACAGTTTCTGATGCAACGGTTACAATTCCAACTAAGGCTCCCCAAGCCATTTGGCAGGAACAAATTGGCGATGGTAATCCCGATGTCTCAGTAACTAACAACGGACCAGAAACCGTTAATATCACATTTAGAGGGAGTTGGGAATTCAATTGCCGACCTGTTGGACAAGACAGTGCTCCCGAGCAGGTTCCCACGGCCGATGCAGGAATTAATACAAGCGTCCCAGAGGGTAGTACCGTAGAATTAGACGGAGCCGAGAGTCAAGCCAGTGGTTCAATTACGGATTATTCATGGACGCTCGACTCTCCGCCCACCGGTATTTCGCTGAGCAACTCAAATACAGCCACGCCTATTTTGCATGCATCTAATGCCAATGTGCCTTCGGATACGGATGTGACCGTAGAGTTAACCGTTAATGATACTAATGGGAATACCGATACAGATGCTGTTACTGTAACTGTGACACAAACTTCCAGTAGTGACGGCGATGGGGACGGTAGCGCGTACACGACACAATGGGCTGACCCCTCCAGTCAGACTGGTGTCACCTGTCCTGATGGGGTCAATGGCGTCTGTACCGTTGATGCGAGTGAAGCAGCTACCGTCGACTTGACGGCGACTACTAGTCCGACTTCGGTGGGAACCATCATTGATTACTCGGTCAACGATTCGGGCGCCGGGCCAGTCGACGCAGGTGAGGGCGAGACGGGCGCGGCCGGCGAGAACAACACGGTGTTCAGGCCGACTCGTAACGGCGCCGTCACTGTATTCGTAGCAGGGGGAGAGAGTAGTGATGCAATCGAACTCTCAGTGTCGAACTACGCAGCCTTGGTGTACAACGAAGATGCTGTGACCAGCGACGGCGACGGCGACACTGTCGCTGGTGGGGTGACCTTTTCGGTCACAAACCGTTTTGGTGAGAGCGTCACGATCACCGACATCAGGGTCGCACCGGAGAACAGCAGTATCAAGAACCTCAACGAGGGCTCGTTCTCGACGACCGAGGTGTCCATCACCGCGGATCTGGCTGACGCATATGTGGATTACGTGGGCGGAACCGATCTTCCGCAAACTGTAGACCTGGACACCGACGGTTTCAACGACGGGAACGCACAACTTTCGAACGGCGCAACAGCAACGTTCTCCTTCTACGAGTTCACTGATGGTAGTTCTTCCGTTGATATGAGCGGCGAGGACGTGGAAATTACGGTCACGTACCAGCCAACGAGCGGCGGAACCAAGACAAAGACGTTTACGATTACGCCAACCACCAGCGGAGGTGGAGACAGTGGTGGAAACCAGAACCCAACTATCGCCTCACTGCAGACGACAGATACCAGCGTGACTGGTGGCAATCCAAAGTACGCCCAGTTCGACGTTGATTGGGCGGCTTCGGACGACAGTCAGGTACGAAGCTTGGAGTTGACTATGACGAGAGTGAATTCTGGGAACGAGGTCGACAGTGCGACACCATCTGTTTCGGGGACAAGAGCCAGCGGAGTGACATCCCTTAGGGGACCAGATCAGAATTCGAACCCTAATGGACAGCAGTACGATATAACGATCATCGTAACTGACGACGATGGAGTGACATCGAGTCAGACCCAGCGGGTCACGGTTTCATGACGCTGCGATCCGCGTACGTCTCGTCAGCAGCACCCATACTAGGGCAACCACCACGTACAACGGGTATCTCAATCGTCTCTTTGGTGGGTATTCAACAACCCATACACCACTTCTATAGCGTCTTCACTCTCTTCTCAGTAGTTCACTGGGCAACGGTATTGTGACTGGTCCTTGTATTGACTGAACCCGGTTCTGGCTGTGTAGCACTGGTGTTATTCAAGATACTCATCAGGCGGTCGAATGATTAGGTGGTCACGCAGTGATTCAATCAGGTCTGCAGGGAGTCTGACACAGCCGTCGCCGTCTTGCTCTTTGCCGAATAGTTCTTTTGCGTCTGTTTCGATGACAAGCTGGTTAAGATTACCACCGACTGTGTGGAACGTGACATTATGGAGGGTGCCAAGTTCTTGTCCGTCAGTACTCATCACTCGCGTGTTGGAGAGCGTGCTTGCGAGGACCGTCTGCATACATACTGATTTGTTGTATTCAATGCACAAATATGTTGCATTTAGACTACGATGGCGTCGCCGGCTTCTTTCTACAACTCGTGCACAAGCATCGATTAGCTCACCCACCTGAGATGATGTCGTTCGCCTCGTCACGAGTCCGTTTCGCGGCCTCCTGAGCGTAGCCTTCGTGGGTCGTCTCGATTGACTTATGCCGGAGTACGTCCTGTGCTAGCTGCGGATTCTCGCGATAGATTTCCCGTCCCAGTCCACGGCGGGCACCGTGTGGCTTCAGTGGGGCGTCGAACTCGTACTCAGACCACTCACACAGGTCTGCCAAGATGTTCCGGGCCGACTGCGTGGTGATCGACGGCGTGGGATCAAGCGCTTTCGCAGCGTTGTCGAGTCTGGGGAACACGGCCTCATTCTCGTCGGGTTCTCGAAGCTGCTTCCAGCGCCGAAGCGGGCGAAGTGCATCGTCGAGGATCGGCGCAGACTCTCGGGTACGGTTCTTGCCGAACACCTGCATTGTGCCGGCTTCGAGGTTGACGTGTCGCCACCGCAGACCATTCCGTTCTTCATCATCAGAGACAGCAACCAGTTCCGCGCTGCGGGCTCCTGAGTACGCGAGCAAGAAGACGAGTGCTTGGTCGCGGTAGGCCGCCGTGCGGTCGATGTCGTCGCTCTCGCCGGCCTTGTCGACGCGAGCCGTCGCGGTAGCGCAGATAGCGTCGCGGTCGCGTGTCGTCCAGTACTGCTGGTCTGTTTCAGTCTCATCGGTCGGGAGCGGCCCTTCGGCGTGGTTGGTCTTGGCCGGATTCGTCGGAATCAGGCCCTCGTAGACAGCCCATGTGAGAAACGAGCGGACATACGCGAAGTAGCGGCGGGCGGTCTCCGGTGAGATGTCGTCCCGGTCGTCAGCTCGAGCAAGGTCGCGAGCATACTGTCGGCAGAGATCGTCGTCGATGTCTTCAGGACTGCTGATTCCATGCTGGTCCCGACCCCACGCCGCGAACTTCCGTAGCACGCTCGCGACGTTTGTTCGGTAGCGTCCAGAGTCGATATCTACCAGCCGTTCCTCGATGGCTGCTTCGAGGGCGCCATCCCCGGGAGTAGTGTCGTATGCTGGCGGAAGCCGATCCATGCTTCCCGTACAGCGGCGGTCCGGGTAAAACTGGTGGTGCTTAATAAACTAATACAAATCTAACCTCAAAATCAGAATTTCGGTGTTTCAGACACACCAGAGAGCTGTTTTCAGGACTTCCGAACCTCAGTAAATCGTATGCTGATATACAGAATTTCTATATTTCGAGCCTGTTGTACAACAACTCACATCACATATATTTTCCAGATGATGCCTTCGAGTGAAGCCGGTAGCCGGCGTGTCTGACGTATCTTTACGTATCCGTATACGCATACGTTAGCGTATATGCCAGACTCAGCACTCAGAGCAGCCACATTTCTCGACAAGGGTGGGGTCGGGAAGACGACCGCAACGGCCCACCTCGGCGTAGCGCTTGACCGGCAGGGGTACGATGTCCTCCTGCTCGACCTCGCCGGCAAGCAGGGTGACCTTGCCAAACACTTCGGCTTGTGGGAAGACGTCCAAGCTGGTGAGGACCGCTGGCCGAATATCACGACCGTGTTTCAGGACCAGTGGGAGAAGATTGCTGAGAAGCTCCCCACACCAGTTGATGACCTCATTATGCCGACCGGGGAAGGGCCAGATCTCATTCCCGCCCATGAGAGTCTTGATGGGCTCGACGCAACACTCGGCAACATCGACGATGCAGCAGAGCGATACAGTCGCCTCGATGAGTTTCTCACCGGCTACGTCGCCGGTGACTACGATGTGATTCTATTAGATCTGCCCGGCAGCACGTCGAACATTGCGTACAACGGTTTGTGGGCAGCCGGCCACGTCGTCGCCCCTGTTCGTCCTGGCCCATTCGAGGCTGGACAGGCAGAGCAGTTGCGCCGTGATCTGGAGACGATCCGCGATGAACAAGGCGTCTCGATCGAGCTTGTGATGGTGCTACTGAACGAGGTTGACGAGCGGACGAAAGCGGGCAAAACCTACCTGGAAGAGTTCCAGACAGAGTATCCAGAAGCACTTGCGCCGACCCAAATACCGTCATCACAGGATGTACAGAACGCACAGATGAACGGCGGAACGCTGTTTGCGCTTGAACGCCGCTCGAAGACAGCTGACCGGGCGATCAACGCATACGAGACCAATGCAGAGGTACTTGTAGACCGACTGGGGGCCAAAGAATGACAGAGACTGACGACGAACTAAAGGAACTGCGAGAACAGACTGACGTGGGCACGCGGGCGGAAGCAGAGACCACCGACGATGGGGCAAGCGAATTGGAGGATGCTATTGTCACACTGCTTGGTGAAGTACAGAGTGGCGACGTGTCGAAGACGCTCTCAGTTCGTGACGAGCAACTCGCTGCACTCATCCGAGGGCTTGAGGAAACGGAGAGTCTCGACGATGTCGGTGCGCCCCTGAAAGAGGCACTCGGTCGTGATGATGGCGAGGACGTGACTGACCGGAGCGAGCTCCTCCGTCTCGCAGTACGGCTTGGGATCCAAGAGGCAGCACCCGAAGTGGTTGAGACAGCTCGGGACGCCAACGCTCGTCACGCCAGCGAACAGTTCTGATATTCGCATACGTATACGGATGCGTATACGCATACGTATTTGTAACTTGCCACAGTGTCTCAGTCTGATTTTTACTCAACAGCTAACGCTAACACCTCATCGCTTGCTCTCGGGCCGCCCCTACAGCGTCGCCTGGTAGCTTTCAGCCAAGTGTTTTGGCACTGGTAAGTCCGACAGTACACGTGTCTGTAGACGATAGTAGCCGTTGTGGGCCCGCTGACAATGAGCTTCTAACCACATTCGGGCCTCTGGTGAATTCAAATACTCTTGCAGTTCGTCCATCGGAACACCGGATTTTGGGATGGCGTAGTACACTGAGTGCTTCGGGACAACGTCACCGCGCTCTTCGGTCCAAAATGCCGGTTCCTTGGCAATATCACGCCAGACAAGCTTTGGCTGGAGGATATCTTGCATCGGTGGGTTCTCATGCCAAGCATACCACGTTTTACCATTGCTTACACAAGAGCGGTCTTCCAGTCGTTCTCGGTGGTGGTCGAGCCACTCCATTGTTCGGCCCAGCTCGGATTCATCGGCGAGATCACCGGTATCCGTGTAGGGACAAATGAATACCGAGTCAGTATATGGACCATCATGTTCCCGAAGTTGACTTCCTGAAACCGTAGGCCGGACCCAGCGCTCATCAATTATCTCTGGGACTGCATCCGCATCCATGACATAGATCTTGTCTGCACCGGTTGCAAGACCGGGACTGATACGCTCGGTCACATCGCCCAGCGTTGCACCCGTTTCGAGGGTTTCCACATCAGCATCACGGATCTGGCTAGCCCAACTGTTTCCATTTGAGGGGAGGGTTGTGGTATGAGTCGTGCCGTCACGGAGCGTGACCTGTGTTTCACCAGCAATGCCATCCGCACTGCGGCGAACAGTGGTGATGCAAGGGAACGTAATCAAGCCAGTAAAGGCATCAGCATCGATATGATCGATCCGCTCGATGTGTATTTCATCACTCGTCAGGAGCTGTCGTAACGGGGCCGCCGTATCGACGTACTCGAATTTTTCTGGCGTAATAAATGAGAGTCGGCCTTCCGGTGCAAGGAGATTGAGTGCTCGCTCGAAAAAGAGAAGATAAAGGTCAAACCGGCCGACGGCAGTGTCGAAGGTCGTCTTATACCGGTTTTTTTCCGTATCTGAAAGTCCCTCGATCGGGACATACGGCGGATTGCCGATAATATACTGAAATGGCTTCGCATCAAGCATCGCATCAGCGAGGAAGTCCTGCTCGCGGAGCGTTACATGAGCAAGATCACGGTCGTGTGCACCCTCAAGATGCTCCGGGTTTGTCTCAACACCCAATCCATCAGGACACGACCAGCCCGCTTCATTGCAGACACGCTCGACTGCGGCCGCAAACGGGCCCGTTCCACACCCAGGGTACAGAATTCGGTCACCGCGTGACGGCGGCTCAGCATCAAACAACCTATGGACCATACGCTCAGCCAACGCCGGCGGTGTCGGAACGTGTCCCTTCATTCAATATTATAGCGATAACTCGTCATGGTACTTCAACGTAGGCAAACCACAGCGACCTACTCTTCCCCATAGCCATCGAGATCATCCTGAGCATTTTGAATATCGATATGGCCTTGGACGTGTGAGACAAGCGAGCGGGCGAATCGCCTGAATCGCAACTCCTCATTTGACTCCCAGTACTCACCCTCCAAGCCACGCTGTTCATCAGAGAGAAGGAACGCAGCCTCATTCACGACCCGCTGGCGAACCATCCGTAGACACAGCAATTCCATCCTGTCAACGTATGTCGCGTTCTGGAACTCATCGTCGACGGGAAAATTTACCTCTCTAACGGAGGGTACATTCCGCGATTCTTCATTATCCGCCATAAGCATCAGGTAGCCGATGAACGGCTGGGGACTAGGGGCAAAAACCCCATCCTCGTAGGCCTCAATCAGATCCGTGAAGCTTCCAATAGCCTCTTCAGCACGGTTATTGAGGTTGTTACCGAAGCTACTAGCCAGACTCTTGTATTCGATGACCGCAAGGAGTTCCCCCTCGTGAACGACTGCTGTGTCCCACTCTTTCTCGTGGCGATAGAATCCCGGGAGTGTAGCGTAATAGTCATGTTCGACGCTATCGCGGGGGACACCCGACTCAACGAGCAGGTCCTCAACGAGCCCAGCAAATCCATCCATCTGTTTGCCACCAAGAACTTCGGCACGTCGGCCGCGCGTGCTATCTTCAGAATCGCGCTGATCTGCCGCCTGACCAGAGAGAGTCTCCCAGTACCATTGCACCGCATCCTCAACCTCAGATTCAAGATCAGTAAGCATATTCGGAACTGCCGGTGCAATCTTTGTATGTCTGTCGTCATATCGATACAGCACGCCGGCAGCCGGGTTAGATTATAATCAACCGTTCTTACCAGAACCCGTTACAGTCAGCAGCATTCACCACCGTTGCCTGATTCAGCTGATCGAACTCCGCCATGCTTGCCGCTTCCCCGACTGTATTTTTCCCTCTCGCTTCACTGTCGGTTCTAAAATCGACGTCAGTAGTCCCAGCATTGTGGACACTGGCTTCAATCTCCCGGTGCCCGTTGAACGACATGGCTGAAGCTAACGGCGAGGGCATTGGCGTGCCCGCGGGCGTGCTGGCAAGGGCTCAGTGAGGGTGGTCAGTCAGCGACAGTCCCTCCATCAGTTAGTGCCGACGGCTGCTGGCCGCCACCATAGGAGCCCAGCGTCGTCTCGCCGCTGTCAGCAAGCTTCGAGTCGCCCTCGGCGTTCGCGAACTCTCTGATGGTCCGGGCCATATCGGGGTGGTCGATTTCGAGTTCGGTCAGATTCAGGCGCAGCACCTGTTGTCTGTCTGGTTTGCCAGTCCCGATCCCGAAGTGGTCAGCGGCTTCTTGCATCACTTCATGCATCGTTGGTCTCGATATCTCGTCGTCGAACACTGCCTCCCGAAGTTCTCGCTCGGGGAGCGTCACGTCCTTTGAGGACGTCGCCATTGCCCGACGGCCAACGGTGTAGATGAGGCGGCGCTTCATCTCATCAGTATCCAGTAGTTCGACCGAGCGGCGGCACTCAGCGGGCGTTTCGTCGGGGGCGATCTCCTCGGCCTGGTTGCGGGAGATCCACAGCTCCTCGTTGTGCGGGTGGCGTTCGTAGTCGAGGCGGTCTATCACGAGGTCGCGGTACTTCTCCAGCGTTGGGTCGGATGCCTTCGGTCCCTCGGCGGCGATGTTGTGAATGCTCTCGTTCAGGACCTCGTCAGTGAACGACTCGCCGACATCGTGGCAGATGGCGATCGTCTTGCGCTGGACGCTGCTGAGACTCTTATCGGAGTCGTCGTTGAGCTCGCCCAGCATGGATTCGGCGTCGTCGACGACGCGGTCGAGCTTGTCTTCTACGCGGCGGGATCGCCCGCCATCGCGATAGACGTTCAGTGCGCGTGCGAGGGCGACGCCGTAGTTGTAGTCCGTGTGCTCGTCGACATATGCACAGAACTCCTCTTTGAGTGGCGTCCCGACACGGATGCCGATGCGGGTCGGTTCCTGAGACGCCAGATCAGATTTTATTTTTTCGCTGGCGTGGTCCGGAGAGCGGCCGGCGGCTGAGACGAGGCGGTCGACGAGCGTCTCAACGCGAGCATACCCGTCCGCGTCAATATATTGCTCCATCGCGAGTTCGGCTTCACGACCGAGATAGCCCTCAGCAACCCCGAATCGGGATTCGATGTGGCGACGGAACTGCTTCCACTCGTCTGCGGGAACCATCCAGTCCAGCTTGGAGGTGTCCCGCATCAGGATTGCACCTCCCGAAGGGCGGACCCGCACCCACACACCATCTCGGTGTGTGCGGGGGGGTTCACACCCACACCACACACACCTTCTTGGTGTGTGGGTGGGGTGGGGGTCCAGACCCCCACCCCGCCTGCGGTTGCGTCTTGCGACGGACCGCAGTGCGGGTAGACGGCCTGACGGCCGCCTTCGGGGGTCCAGGGGACCCCCGGGGGACACTCCAGTCCTCCGCACAGCGAAAAAATAAAATTCTGCGTGGGGTGGTCGTTCGTGGACGGTGCTGACCGCATGTCTCTATGCGTACGCTCTCGTTCGTGATGCTCCATATCCTGTGTAGTGAGCACCCTCCGCCTCTCGACGGCGGCAGATATGGCTAAGGATACCTGCTGCTGGTGGGTAACGCTTAAGCCATTCTGCCGAGAAGAACCGGTACAGAAAGTGGGTTCGTTCCCAGCGATTCCCGTTGGCGCGGGTTCGAGCTGGGAACGCCGGTCCGTTCTCAGGCAAGTTGCTTTCTCGTAGTGTCTTCTCTGTCCTGCGACTTGCACATGCGGCGACTTAAAACCGCTAGGAGCGTCAGACATTGGTATCATCCTCGACAAGACTGCGAACCACATCGGCGTTTGACCCGCGAGCGATACTGACACGGTCAGTAGCGACGTTGACAATCTTCTCAGACGATTCGACAAGCACCCGCGGCGGGGCGTCGTACTCCTCGTAGGTGTAGCGCTCGCGAACGATCCCGAGCAGCGAACCACCCTCCAGTCGGTCAACCTTCACAGGTGTGCCGACGTCGGCGGTGTCGTCAGCGCGCGCCCGACGCGTGGCCGGCGCGCCTTGGCTGGCTCTACTCATCGGTCCACCCCCGTTTACGTACTCGCCCGAGCACATCGAGCAACACCGCCTCGGTGTCGGTGTCTGCTTCGTCGGCAACGAGATCGGCGGCCTCGACGACACGGTCGACGGTGACGTCGGACTCACTCGCCATCGTTGCCCTCCTGGTCGCGTGGTCGAAGGTGGACGACGACAGTACCCAGCTGGATACGGTGCTGGACCTCGGTCACGCGGTAGTGGTCCGTGTCCCAGGTGACGAGCTCGCCCTCGCGAGGAATCGTAGCGCCGTAGTGCTCGATTGTCTCGGTGAAGCTCTCCGGCGTGTCGGGCTTCTCGACGAGTTCGAGGCGGCTCACTCAGACGCACCTCCCCGCGTCGCCGACCGAGCGAGTTCGAAGTCGAACTCGAAGCAACTGCCCAGCCCACACTCGTGACAGTCCGCGATGAATCGGAACCGGTCGGTGGCAAACCACTGGACGTTGCCACAGTCCTGGCACTCGAAGGCGACGGCGTGGCTGCGATAGACGGTGAGGTTCCCCTCTCGGTCGAGCTTCTGCACCGGTCTTGTCGCGCCCCCGCGGCGGATCGCCGTCGGCACGTCGTTGCCGATGCGGGCGTCGCCCGGTGACTGCCCGCCGTCGGACATGGCGATGGGCTTCGTCGCGACGGTCTCGCAGTCGGCTGTCTGAAGCAAGTGCGCCGTCGATGTCTTCACGTAGGTCCAGACGTCCTCACAGGATAGACACAGCACGTTGAACCGGTCCTGTTGTTGTAGTTCACCGCTGCAGTCGTCGCGAGGGCAGTCTTCGTGGTCCCAGCGCAGCTCCGTGCCGGTCGCTGGCTGCTCACTCTGCATTGTCGTCCTCCTGGTCGTCGTCGAGGACGATTCGTTCAAGCCGGGCCAGCCGTTGCTCGATATCGGCGTCGGAGACGCGCCCGCCGTCAGTCTTAACTTCACGAACCGGGCCACCAACAGCGGCGACCGCGTCGGCGGTGGGCCAGCGTTCGTCGAGCGACCGGCCGTCGTCGTCGTAGGTGCCGTGGTCGGTGCTCATGTCGACCCTCCCGTGGAGTCTTCGGGCAGCTCAAAGCCATTCTCGCGGAGGACATCAGCCGGTGAGCGGCCCGACTCATCATGATTTCCGCGTGGGTCGGGCTCGTCGTTGGCTTTGGCTGCACAGACACTGCAGAGGCCATAGCGGTCGCGGTCGGTCTCATCGGCGACACGGAACACTTCGATGTCGTCGCTGCCGGCATCACACAGTGGCGTCGGATCCTCTCGGGTAGCCTCGGGGGCTGGATGGTGGACCTTGCCGTCGTTCCACTGGGATTTGGGCATGACGTAGAACTCGTCGTCGGTGGGCGTCATCTGACACCTCCGTTGTGGCAGTGATGCGGGCAGACGATGGCGTCGACCCGGAGGCCACGGGCGTGGCCGTACTCGGTGCCGTCGCTGACTGTGACCCGGCGTCGGCACTCGGTACACAGCGCTTCGTTGCGAGCGCGTGTGATCGAGACCGTGGAGGGCTCGGGTGGCTGGGCGACCAGATGCGGGTGGCCCTGCAGGTAGGCCGGGCGGTTTGAACGGTGCGTGCTCATTGTGAGCCTCCGCTGACGGCGACCAGCACCTGTCTGGCTTCGCGCGTGCGTTTGGTCGTAGTGTTCGTCTGGGTTAGGGCGAGTCGGGCTGTGCAGGCGTCTAATCGTGCTTGGCTGTGGCTGCGGTCGTAGCCCGGCCGGGAAAGAACGGTCTGGCAGTCCTCGATGACAGCGGCGTCGGTGTCGGCTTCGGTGAGGAGCCGTTTCGCGGTTTGGAGGCGACGCTCCTGTCGGTCCTGTGCGGTAT
Source organism: Haloarcula sp. JP-Z28 (assembly GCF_011440255.1). Taxonomy (NCBI): domain Archaea; kingdom Methanobacteriati; phylum Methanobacteriota; class Halobacteria; order Halobacteriales; family Haloarculaceae; genus Haloarcula; species Haloarcula sp. JP-Z28. The sequence continues at coordinate 15,971 of NZ_JAAOHT010000066.1, forward strand.
CGTTTTGTGCGGCGAGTCTGTTCGTATTCATTGTCGCTTGATGCGACACCGTCGAGCGGGCTGTCCCCCGCACGGCGGGCTTTTGCGTGGCCCAGACCGAGTCCGGTAGTCGCTTGTATTGGCTGTTATCCCACAACCCTTTAACTGTTACCCAACAGCTAATTGTGGTATGGTTGGCTTTACGAGTAGACAGTTTCTTTCCTTCCGCAGAATACGCGGATGTATGCCCGGAGGACGGCGGCCTGAAACGGACGATATTGAAATCTTGAGAGGGATTGCCCTCTATCCGGGGCCAGGCGTCGCTTCGACTGAACTGGCCGATATTCTCGAAATGACTCAGCAGGGCGTTACGCCACGTCTTCGGTCGCTGGCCGACGACGGCTTGGTTGAATACCGGACAATCGGCGGGACGAACGTCTATCGTCTCACTCTCCGCGGAGAAATCTATGTGGCCGAGCGCGAACTCGACGGCTACGAGTCCTGAGCGCGCCAGTAGACCGAGCCACCGCTCTTTCGACGCTGAACTTCGTCGCGCTTGTGCAACTCCGTCAGTCGGTAGTGTGCTGACTGCTGAGTGATACCGAACGCGTCTGCGACCTCTGTTGTCGCCAGTGGCCAATCTGAGTTGGCTAACAGTTTCGTGATGTTCTCGTAGCTCAATTCTCTGTCGAAGTCTGAACCATCCATGCTCATCAACTTCTTTTTGGCTGTTGGATAACAAAGAACTTATGGTGGTAGCGCTACACAGAATTAGGTACGAACCTACGCGCTGCTGGGCGATTTGTAGTGTAGAATTGCCCCGGTGCTTGGACACCGAGGCGCGTGGGTTCGTGAACGAACCATGAGCAAATCTGCTTCGCCGACTACTAAATCTGTCGGCACGACTGACGCACATCCACAGGAACGCATTGCCCGCGAATTGCTTACGCAGGGCCGCCCGCTCTTCTTGGGCGTCGACGGCGAAGGCGCGGCCCACTACTGGGACTCGTATGAATTCGCCGTGGCCGTCGTCGCTCGCGACAACCGCGCAGAGAAGGTCAAACTCGCCGAGACGCCATATGAAACACTCGCAGGGTGGTGCGAGTACACGCAGGACGAACGCGGCTGGGATGTCGGCCCCCACGTCGGCGGCAGTATTGTCGACGATCTTGCTCGGGGGCTGAATGCATGAGTAAGACCGTGCGCTGTACGGTCGAGAACCGCCAGCGCGTTCGGCGGGCCGCCCGAGCGCTGCGGGAGACCGCGCCGACCGCCGTAGTCGAGACAACGCCGCCGGTCCGCTCCGAGTACGACGCCTGGACGCTCGACGCCGTGTTGCGTGAGACTGAGGGTGTCCCGCCCGAGGTGCTGCGGGAGCTGGCGTTGGCTGGACTGACGTTGCAGCCGACGCCCACGCAGGCTGAGCATCAGCACGTCGTTGCGACGGCCTGAGCGAGACACCGATACCTCTATCTTTTTGACGACTTGCGTAGCTATTTGCCATGGGTTGCGATGGTTTCGGAGATGACTCCTGACAGCTCGCGACCCCGCGCCGGGGCCTGGTGAGGCAGGCCCCACGACGGCGCGAGTATGTATCTGTGGCTGACGGGCGAGTTGTATGTAAACCCCCCTTGGACTTCCGGGAGGGACCGAGTAGTGCGAGAATAAGCGCCTTTGAGTGGTCTTGCCGCTGAACATCGAGATGGGCTCGATATGCAGTTCGGCCGCTTGAGTCGCTGTCAGGGCGATACTCTGGCGGCGTGTGATAGGGTGTAATAAAGATAGCTTGTACTTCCGGGGTGGTGAGTCGCTAACCAACACTTGGTGGTGAAAGCGGCCAGGTGTTGGTTAGTTAGAGGGGTGGTTTAGGACAGTTCAACAGGGTGCTGGTTGCAGAACTATTGATGGCGAATTGGCTGGTCAGTAGGCGTGCGAATTGAATGACCATGCCACCGACATCTATATCAGTATGAAAAAAGTATGAATAGGTATGTCTGAACACAAACGGAAAGTCGGAGATCGGGGGCAGGTGACGATTCCGAAGGAACTGCGAGACCGTCGTGGCATTGAAGGCGGTGACGAAATTGAATTCGTCGAAGTGAATGACGAGATCATAATCAAACCGCCGACAGATAAGGAACGGCTTGCTGAAGGATACCGAAAGAGAGCCGAGCGGTCTCGTGAGTTGGCTGAAGAAATGGAAGAAGCATCCTCAGAAGCAACCGGGCATCTCGGTGACGCGCCCGGTTGGAGCGAGTGAATTCTGGAGTCAATTGTGCAGGTACGCCGCGGCGACATTGTCATTGTTGAACTAAATCCCACGAAAGGAAGTGAGCAGCAAGGGAAGAGCAGGCCCTGTGTTGTCATCCAGAACGATGTTGGGAATCAGTACTCGCCGACAACCATCATCGCTCCATTCACAAAGCAGTATACGTCTGGAGACACGTACCCGTTCGAGGTAGAAGTACTGGCTTCGGATACTGTCCTTGATCACGATTCAGTGGCAGACCTAAGTCAAATCCGGGTTGTCGACATCGATGAACGTGTAAAAAAGAACATTGGGTCTGTCCCGTCATCAGACATGGTGAAAATCGACTCGGCAATCAAAGATAGCCTCGGCATTTGAGCGAAAAGTTCCGTCAGTGTATAGTCTGTACTGACCGGATTACCACAAGCGATCGCCTCGGTGTTCGCAGTTTCTCGACGCCATGCTTTGGGAGACTGACGGCGTCCCGCCCGAAGTGCTACGGGAGATGGCACTGGCTGGGCTGACGCTCCAGCTGATACCCTCGCAGGCTGGGCACCAGCATGTCGTCGCGCCAGCTTAAATTGCTATCCGGTACTGTTTTTAGTATTGAGAATTGACATTGTGTCGGTGGCATCGCCACCAATAGGATAATACTGCCCTCTGTGGCAGGGGTTTGAATAGCCCCCTGATTCCATGGTGTCCGCACCCGGCGTACACCTTTTCTGCGAGTACAAGCATCTACAAGGTAGTCTTGAAGTCGGTATAGCCGGGCCTGAGCTGGCAATTTTCTCTGAACAATATCCGCCGTTTAATACAGATAATAGACGAGCGACTCATGTAATGCAACCGAAAGCGCTACTTACCGATGAAGACGCTGTTTCGCCGGTCATTGGAGTCATACTAATGGTCGCGATTACAGTTATTTTGGCTGCAGTAATCGCATCCTTCGTACTCGGACTCGGAGATACTGCAGCGCAATCAACACCACAGGCGAGCTTTACGTTCGATTATGAGGCCGGCGAACCACTTACGATCACGCACGATGGCGGGGATACGATAGAGGCTCAGGAACTGTATGTTCGTGGCACGAAGAGCAGCAGTGAGGATATCGATAAATCATGGGAGAGTTCCGACGTCGGCGATGTAGACCCATCCTCAGAGGTCGCAGCGGGTAACTCCGCAGAAATCTCCAGCGTAGATGGTGAATACGACCTCCGTGTAGTGTATGAGAGTCAAGACAGTGACAATTCCGCAACGCTTGCCCAAGACTCTGGTCCAGATGCCTAATAAATAGGATCGATATTACAATTGATAACGATAGCGGTATGCTTTAATCCACACGCAGATAATCTACATCTACACGAGTATAAAACGAGAGTAAGGATCCATAGGGTTTCGGTACGAAGAGAACCCTTTGGTAACGAACTCGTTTCAGACACGTGAATACAATCACCATGGATATTACACAGCTATTCGACGACGACAGCGCAGTATCACCGGTCATTGGGGTCATCCTAATGGTCGCAATCACAGTCATTCTCGCGGCCGTTATCGCTACGTTCGTGCTTGGACTTGGCGACAGCGTGAGTAACACTGCCCCACAAGCGAGCTTTAGCTTCAATTACGATACTGACGAAGACCCTAATCAGCTCGATATTACGCACAACGGTGGTGACACCATTGAAGCGCAGTTGCTGAGCGTCAGCTCCGATGAAGACTTCAAAGATCCTGATGACGATGTCACGGACTCCCGTTCAGCTGCATGGAGCGACTTCGATGCATTCAGCGAAGGGAGTCAAATCGCAGCAGGTAATACTCTAACAATTGCGGAAGAAGGCAGTAGTGACTTCGATCAAGCAACCGTCAGAGTGACCTTCCAATCCGAAGAGGGCGATACCTCCGCCACGTTGGCGGAGTGGACCGGCCCCGGTGCGTAAGTAACAATCTATGGGCTGCTACCCTCTCGCGGGTGCCGCAAGGTAGTCGACATCCCTTACTTGAGCTCCTCATGAACTGATGTTGGTCGGACTGACTTTCCGATCAACGCTTGAATTAGTATCATCGAAACACCAGGAGATTAACTGCTTGACGGCAAGACCCGACAGCACGAGCCTTAGCCACCACAGTACTGGTGATTCCGGATTTCGGGCGAGTTTGCTGCACGCCGATCACACCCGGTAGCCGGTGCGATGAGGGGCAGTACAAGGGCTGCACGAGAGCCCGGTGTTAGGCCCACTGAAATCACTGACTACGAACTTCCCCACGCCGCCGCTCGCACCTGTCACGCGCCAGTGCCCACGCGGACACACTCCCGAGCGTCGGCCACCCACGCCACACCAGAACCCGTTCTGCCGCTGCGACCGGTGCCGCCAGCCGCCGATCCCCGACCGTAACCACGTAGCCGTGCTCGACGAACACCTTCGCCTGCTCGCCCGTTGTCGGTGGTCGCCTAGGTGGCCAACCTGCCCCAGCCACGGGCTATCATACCGTCCAGTGAATCGGATACATGCAGCCCGGCAAAATTAAGCGGTATGTACAATATCTACGTCAGCAAGCTCCAGAAGGGGCTCCGTGTCGAAATCATTCTTATTGTGGGTGATGAAGGTACCACCTTCGGTGTGTGCAGTTGCAAGGTTCAAGAGGTCGACAGGGTCAAGAGAGACATCTTGCGACTGTAGACGTTCTTCGAGAGAGGCGGCTTCAAGCGCGGTGTTCCCGGTGAAGTCGATGATGCGGTCCAACGTCGACGTGAGGCGTGTTCGTGCGCGTTCCATCTCCGACCGACCGCTACAGGAGCGGTAGAACTCGAAGGCGACGAGAGACGGGATTGTCCACTCATCACTACGATACTGCTGTAGGTGGCTGACAACTTCGGGGTCAGGGTTTGCACCGCCGAGCTTCACCAATATGTCGTTGTCTAGGACGATCATTCGTCACTGCGACGGTCCAGCGATTTGTTCAGTTCTTCGTGGGTCTCACGCATATCGTCTGCAAGACTCCCATCATCGAACTCACTGAGGAACCCAGCCATCTCCTCTACGTCTTTCTCGCTTCGGCTAAGGCGGTCCAACAGGTCGTTGAAGCTCTCGTCGTCCCGCTTCAGGTCACGCAGTCGCTCTTTCACTTCATCGGTGACTCTGATAGTACTCATGTGTATACGTTGTGTACAAGCTGTTAGTATCTCTTTCGGTGACTGAGAGAAGTAGCCCGCTGTGTGGTGAGACGCCGGCGGTATCGTACCCAGATGTACCACCTCCGCGCTCTCGCCACCGCCTTCGAGGAAGTCGACCAACCACACCACGCCAGAACCCGTTCGGTCGCTGCGACGGGTGCAGCCAGCCGCTGATCCCGAACCGTGACCACGTAGCCCTGCTCGACGAATACCTGCTCGCACGTTGTCGGCGATCGCCTGAGTGGCCTGTTGCCAAGTTTCTCAACTACTATAACCGATCAACCGTGACCCCGCGCCGCAACTCTGCTAGCTGGTACGAATTCAAACACTCAGTGAGACAAGCGTGAAATAAATGCATCCGATTGCAAAGTTATGCTGTTATTCTTCGTGAGACTGTGGCCAGCAGTGTCTGATATTGCCCCCGAAACTACCGCTCTGGACGTATAAACCCTCATATTCCAAGTTGGTTATACGTGTGTGAGTATTATATTTGAAAATACCATGTCAGTACCGTGGGCCACTCCGGCTGGCATTGCATACATTGGACTATTTTTTCTTACCGGGGTCGGTTGCATGGTGTCTCTGCCCCGAGCATGGACGGTCGCTGATATTGAGGTCCGGTATGGTTTAGTCGGATTACTCAGTTTAACTGGCCTCTGGGCATTGTTCAAAACAGCCTTTTTTATCGCCCCTCTCTCATTGCAGTCGGCAATCTATATTATCGGGCTTATCTCAGGGTTTGGAGCCGTCTGGGCATGGTTGTACTTCGCTTCCGCTTACACTGGCCGGTCACTCCACAAAAATTCGACACTCCGCCGACTCGGTGGCGTTGCCTTCCTTATTATCACGGTACTAAAACTCACAAACCCAGTTCATAAACAGTACTTTACAACCACCGAAATGACGACTCCGTTCCGGTATTTAGCGATCGAACACGGACTCGTTCATTGGGTGTCGACAAGTCTTTCGTACGTTCTTGCAACTATTGGCTTATTTATGATTTTTGAACTGTATGTTGAGTCAGGGTACGATACAACGCCACTTGGTGTGCTGACAGCCTTGCTGGCTCTGCCTGTTACAATAGACCTCATTGCCATAGCAATGCCACAATTAATTGAATTCATTTATGCCCCAGTTGGGGTTGCAATCTTTGCCGTTGGTACCTTGTTTATTGTTGGCGATCAGTTCCTTGCGGTTCGGACTACGGCCCAGGGTGATGCAGCTACAATAGTACTGGACGAGACAGAGCGGATTCAAGCATATTCACCTCCTGCTGCGGATATTTTCCCGGAACTCGATGGAGCAACAGGCACACCTCTCGACGATGCGCTTCCAGCAGTTGCAGCCACCGAGGACAAGGACGCTGATCAGGTCATCGAACGCGACGGCAGCGATGGACCGCGCTACTATCTCATTTCTCCTAGGTCGATGACGATGGGAGACTCAACAGTTCGGGTTCTCGCGCTTTCGGATGTCACAGAATCCGAACGCCAGCGCCGCAACCTGATCCAGCGGAAGCGTGAACTCGATAAACAGAACGAGCTCTATCGAGCGATCATCTCTGCGAGCTTCGCCTTTGTCTTTCAGATTGATACAGAGGCTCGGTTCAGTTTTGTTTCGCCATCTGTCGAAGACTTCACGGGGTACAGACCCGATATGCTCAATGGCGAACCAATCTCGATACTTGGGTCTGACGAGCAAGCAATCAAAGAGGCACGCGACTATCTTGCCCGCGTACTCAACGATGGTGAAGCTATTCAGGTCCGTGGCCACCCAATTGAAACTCGATCCGGTAACACGGTCTACGGAGATATTCGGGCAGAGCCAATTTATGAGCCCAGCGTTGCGTCAAGCGCACGGACTACAGAGAATATTATCGGTGCCCAGGTGATGGTGCGGGATGCAAGTGAGCGCCGTCAGCGTGAGGGGCTAATCAGCGTTATCAACCGCGTTCTGCGTCATAACGTGCGTAACAAGCTCACTGTGATTAACGGACATGCTAAAATGCTGGCAGCTGATCTTGACGGAGATAGCGCTTCGAAGGCAGACCGTATTCTTAATGCTGGTAATCACCTTCTGAATCTGAGCGAGTCTGCCCGCCGTATCGAATCCCATCGTGAACTGTCCCCAAAGTTAGAACCGCTTGATATTGTACCGGTTATTAGCGAGCTGCTCACCCAACTCAATGAAGAGTACTCTGGGGCGTCAGTGGCAACGGACATTCCAGAGACTGCCATTGCGGAAACACAACCGCGGATCGAAACTGCGCTATGGGAAATTCTTGACAACGCTGCGCAGCACACAGGTTCGGAGCCGACGATTGACATCGATGTCACTGTAACTGACAAACAGGTTCTGATCAGGATCCGCGACTATGGACCAGGGCTCCCAGAGACCGAGCAAAAGGTACTAGCGACTGGGGAAGAGGATCCGCTCGTCCATGGTCAAGGACTCGGACTATTCTTAGCTCATTGGATCATTACAAATCTAGATGGCGAAGTTTCTGTAGCCACGACTCGGGGGACTTCCGTTGATATCCGACTCCCGACACCGCCAGAGACAGTAACCCCTGAGACTCAACCACAGAACTAGTTTTCTTGTTTTCATTTACTTGTAGAATTTCATGAAGTTGTAACACTTGTTCCGGATTTCGGGGTAATTTGTTGCACGTCGATCACACCCGGTACCCGGTGCGATAAGGGGGTTACGGGGACTGCACGAGAGTCGGATGTCAGGCCCCGCGGAAATCACTGACTGTGAGCCTCTACACGCCGCCACTCATACGCCGCCCGCTATAGTACCCACTCGCACACATTCCCGGGCGTCGGCCAACCACGCCACACCAGAACCTGTTCGGTCGCTGCGACGGGTGCCGTCTGAGCGGCGGCCCCGGAAATTTATCCACCTGTGGGTACACTGTACATACATGACGACCCGCGTCAATTTCCGATTGCCCGACGAACTTCTGGACAAAGCGGATGTCGCGGCCGCAGCGACACACAAAAACCGGACAGAGATCGTCGTTGCGGCGCTCCAGGAGTACTTAGACGAGATGGAGGACCAAGAGACATTCAAGCAAACCGTTGTCGACCTCTATCTCGATGACGAGATCGGCTTTGACGCACTGAAAGAGGTCTTCGGACGGCAAGATGCCGAATCCGTCCGGGCATCCAAGACCCTTCTTGAGCAGGGCGACGAGATGGCCGACGATCTCGCGCAACTGTGAGTGCATGATTGTCGCGGATACAGCTGCACTCATCTCTCTCGCGTCGGTCGACCTGCTCGATACGCTGCTCACCGAATTCGAGGTCGCTACCACGGAGACAGTTATCGGTGAACTCGACGCAACCAGTGCCTACGACGATACCCACGGCCACGCCGCACAGACTGTCCTCGACAATACAGCGCAGTTCACTGTCAGACACGTCGACGGCACGCTTGCCTCATCTCGGATTGACGAGGGCGAAGGGAGTTGTGCGCTCCTGTACAACGACCTCGACGCAGCGTTCCTGATTACTGATGATCTCCGCGCGCTACCCGAACTCCAGACCGCTGTCGACGCACAGGTCGCGATTTCACCCATCGTGCTCAAAGCACTGGTAACCCGGCAGGTCCTCGATAGACAGACGGCTCTGGAGAAACTTGACCAGCTCGCCGAACAGCGGTCTTGGCTTGGACAGCCGATCTATCGGCGGGCACAGAAACTATTTGAATGACAGCGAGTCCGTATTCGAAATTAAAATCGCACTTCAACGGTAGGCGTCGCCGCCTCAAATGACGGGTCATACTTGCTGAACACTTCGTCAATGAGTTTTGCACCCACGCTAACAAGACCCAGAAGTCTATTCTCGATTACGCCACCTCAACGGATAGCGACGATGAAACCCACTACGAGATCAGGTCCTACTGCTCGCGATAAATAACTCCTTCTCTGAATTGAAGAGTCATCTGGTGTCGGAATAGTTGCCGACAAATGTTAGACTAGATGAATAGATGAATCCGAACTACGCTCTTGTGAAGCACGTTGTTGATTTTCAGAGAGCAGCATCAAGAGCATGTTTGAGCGCTTCGTCACCTGGTTTTCTGTAGAGTTCGCAGCGGAGCTGAAAGGCTCTGAGATACGGTGTTAGCT
>NZ_JAAOHT010000067.1:0-24550 GCF_011440255.1 Haloarcula sp. JP-Z28
ACGACAGCTTCGGAGGCTGAGACCGGCACGACAACACCCAACCCGGATACGCAGACGCCAACAACGGACGGCTCCGGCCCCGGCTTCAGTCTCGCCGCCGTTGTCGTCTCGCTGTCGCTGTTGCTTGGCTGGCTCGGCTATCGACGGGAAGGAGAGCAGTGAGTCGCGACCGTCGTCGCGGCTACAGATACTCCGTCGTTTCCACTTCATTCTGCCCAGCGGAACCCTCCGCCCCGAACGCGGGTGTTACGATAGCCGGTTCTTGTGGAAAGCATTCCTACGGGAAAATACTAGACGGCCGTGCCGATAGGGCGAACAGACTCCCTACCCGCAACAGCAACGATACGTAATCAGTGCAGAGTTTACAATACACCAGGGTAGCATCGGAATTGTCCTGCAAGCGTGACGCTGTCGCTCCTCCATCACATTCTACATGACGAAAATCTGGTATGGACTCGCCGGGATTTGAACCCGGGGCCTCTACCGCCTCGGCGTGCGCCTCGGCGGAACCGCATACGGAAGGCCGGACGGAGCCACTGTCCGGAGCCTAACGCGGTGTCCGTCCCGTCTGGTTGGTGGTCACTCGAAACGACCAACCATGACGAAACTCGATTCACTCCGACCGGAGAAAGCCGTAGAAATGTATCTCACCAGCCGCGAGGACGAGGTGACCAAGAAGTCGCTACAGAACATTAACTCCGACCTCAAGATATTCAAGAAGTGGTGTGACGCCCGCGAAGTAACCGACATGAACGACGTTGACGGGCGGGCATTAGCCGACTTCCGAACGTGGCGGGCCGAGCAGGTGAAGCTAATCACGCTGAAGCACAATCTGTGGACCATCAAGAAGTACATCCGCTTCTGTGAGCAGGTTGACGCCGTTCAAGAAGGGACCAGCGAGAAAGTGGTCATCCCCGAGACGTCCGACGCTGACGAAGTAAACGACTCGTTCATACAGGCCGGGGAAGCTGAGGATATTCTTGAGTATCTTGAAAAGTACGAGTACGCATCACTCCGGCACGCCGTGTTCTACACTTTATGGCACACGGGGATACGGAGTAGTTCACTTCTCGCTCTCGACCTGAAAGACTTCCATCCCGAGGAGAACAAACTGTGTATCCGACACCGCCCAACTACCGGAACCGCACTCAAGAACAAGGACCGCGGCGAGCGTAACGTATCAACAACCCCTGCCTACGACCATAGGGGCCGAAAGCCCAGCAGTGGTGCAGGAAGCAGGGACGACCTCTCAAACGAGTCTTTAGGCTCCTTGATGATAGGTTTATCCCTCTTTCTGCCTTCCGTCGAAGGTCGTAATTATCCTATATGGATCGGAAAGAGCGGATTCGACAAGTCGAAAAGTTCGTAAAAAGCCAATCGGAAAAAGTGTCCGTGAAGGACATCGCTGAGGCACTGGACCTCAGCAAGAACTACAGCCGAAGACTGGCCAAAGACGCCAAGGAAGAAGGCCTTATTAAAGGGCAGAAATCCAAACCCGTCATCGGTTACATCTTCGAGCGGAAAGGACGTACCCGTACGGACGGAGGCGACCGGAACGGTGAAATTGAGGTCCTCACAACCCGAGAAGCTCTCCTATGGGCCGTCCGAGAGTACGCACCCGAACGCCACGGCGAAGCAGGTGGGAAGCCCCTGCCAGAGCTGAGAAAGTTCGTCAGGAACGAAGTAGCCGACGGCACCGTACCCGTGGCCCACGCTTGGCGGTTCAGCTAAGACCCAGAACGGTCTCTGACAACTTCGATATTTTTGAATTGACTGCTATGCAGCATCTTCCATGCTATCAGGTTCCAATACTGGTATGATCCAAAGGATTCCAACAGAGGATATGACTAATTTATAGTTGCTGATGGCCATGGCCAGCTTGCTGTGATACGTAGTTGAAGATCTACTGTGAACGTCGGGAACGCACCGTCCGCCGCCACCACTGCCGCTACCGCCTCCGCGACCGCCACTGTGAACCGCGCTCTTATCCGCTACTGTGAACGTCTACGTATTCACTCTCTCTGTTCCCTCATTAGAGTAGAATGATATAGGGTATATATAGGGGGGGTCACCCCTGATACTTTTGCTTTGCCTGAGCAATCTTATTGTAGATGCTGATTAGATCTTTCTGCCGGTATCCTTCACACTCTGCGATTCTCTCAAATTCGGGGTCCATATCCTTGACTGATGGGTGACATTTTCTGGTGTTATCTTCCGCCCTGTGGATTATGACCGCACACGTACAGTATGCAACGATACCAGCGTTCACCCCGAACTTCCCCGGATTAAGACTGAGAAACAGGCTCGCCGCTTCCTGTTGGTAACGTGGATTCAAATCAAGTTGATTGATGAGGGACCAAATCAGGTGTTCATTCAGAAGGTACGTATTGTATCCTTGATTAACCCAATCTCCGTTTCTAAGTCCACTGTTATGTTCTGAAAGCCATTTGAACCGCTCCCACCTGTCCGAACCCGCTTGACAATCCAAATCATACCTGATGACTGTTTCATTCTGTGTGTCAACATCTGTTATATCGGATTCTGGCATTGGTTGAGTTTCACCGATGTACTTCCAACGGTTCTCATTGAAATTAGACCAATCAACAAAAGACTGCGATTCCGGGGCATAGCCGTCGCTCTGGGTTGTTGCACTCATGATTAGATTCGTTCAGCTCCCCATCTGGACAGGATTCTCTACGTGGATTTTTCTCAACGAGAAGTGTTCTATTGTCGCATCGCACGGAGGGACTATCCAGCGGAGAACTTACTCACGAGAGTAGACGTGCCTCAATCGGAAATAATTGCCGGTTCAAAGCCCATACGCGAAGCGGTTTTCACGAGAAATTTTTTGACGGGGTAACGTTTGTGCGCGCACTGGTCGGAAGTTTGGTGTTCCAACCGGTATCCGCCCTTCCCGATGTTCACAGCACACGCGGAGCAGGACTTACCACCCAAACAACTAAATCATTACTCACGGACTGTAATTGTAGCCATCACCAGACGGTGACGGGGTCGCTACCCCGACGGGTGCAATTGCATCCGGCAGAAGTTACCGCAGATACGCCGTTACTGGCACTGTGGTACTTAAACAAACGTAAAAAACCGGACGCCGTATGCGGATTGCGGTTACGGCGTCAGCCGTATGGACTCGCCGGGATTTGAACCCGGGGCCTCTTCCTTGCGAAGGAAGCGATCTGCCACTGATCTACGAGCCCGCGTGGTCTGCCACTCGAACGCGGAGTTATAAAAACCCTGCGCGTGAGAGCGGCCTTCGATAGCGATTCACACTGTCCCGGCCAGCGGTTCGGACGGGTGGCACACCGACGCTGTCGCGAAGCGACAGCCCTCGGGGATCAGTCCTCGAGGACGATCTCGATGGAGACGTCGTTGGGAACCTGGATGCGCATCAGCTGGCGCAGTGCCCGTTCGTCGGCGTCGATATCGATGAGCCGCTTGTGGACGCGCATCTCCCAGTGTTCCCACGTCGCAGTCCCCTCACCGTCAGGGGACTTACGGCTGGGAACCTCCAGCGTCTTGGTTGGGAGCGGAACCGGACCGGAGAGTTCGACGCCGGTCTTGTTCGCGATCTCTCGCACGTCCGCGCAGATGTCGTCGAGGTCCTCGGGGCTTGTGCCCGCGAGCCGAACGCGTGCCTGCTGGGACATACGTTATCGCTCGTTGACGCCGAGGACTTTGCCGGCGGCGATGGTCTGACCCATGTCGCGGATAGCGAACGAGCCGAGCTCCGGAATCTCGGAGGACGGCTCGATGCTGAGTGGCTTCTGTGGGCGGACCGTCACGACGGCAGCGTCCCCGTTCTGGATGAAGTCAGGGTTCTCCTCGGCGACCTCGCCGGAGGACGGGTCGATCTTCTTGTCGATGGACTCGACGGTACAGGCGACCTGTGCCGTGTGAGCGTGGAAGACCGGCGTGTAACCCTCGGTGATGACGGACGGGTGCTGCATCACGACAATCTGGGCCTGGAAGGTCTCGGCGACCGATGGCGGGTCGTCGGCCGGACCACAGACGTCACCGCGTCGGATGTCGTCCTTGCCGACGCCACGGACGTTGAACCCGACGTTGTCACCGGGCTCGGCTTTCGGGACTTCCTCGTGGTGCATCTCGACAGTCTTCACTTCACCGGAGACGTCAGACGGCTGGAAGCTGACGTTGTCGCCGGTGTTCAGGATACCCGTTTCGACACGGCCAACCGGGACCGTCCCGATACCAGAGATGGTGTAGACGTCCTGAATCGGCAGTCGGAGCGGCGCGTCCGTCGGCGGCTCCGGAGCCGGCAGGTTGTTGAGTGCTTCCAGCAGGATTTCGCCGTCGTACCAGTCCGTGTTCTCGGACTCCTCGGCGACGTTGTCGCCTTCGAACGCCGAGAGCGGAATGAACTTGGCGTTGTCAGGGTCGAAGCGGACCTGAGTGAGGAGGTCCTTGACCTCCTCGACGACCTGCTTGTACTCGGACTCGCCGTAGTCGACGAGGTCCATCTTGTTGACACCGACGACGAGCTCGCCGATGCCCAGGGTGCGGGCCAGGAACACGTGCTCCTGAGTCTGCGGCTGAACGCCGTCGTCGGCGGCGACGACCAAGACGGCGTTGTCGGCCTGGGACGCGCCGGTAATCATGTTCTTCACGAAGTCGCGGTGACCAGGACAGTCCACGATGGTGAAATCGTAGGTGTCGGTGCTGAACTCCTGGTGGGCGATGTCGATGGTGACACCACGCTCACGCTCTTCGGCGAGGTTGTCCATGACGTAGGCGAACTCGAAGCCGCCCTTGCCCTTCTCCTCGGCTTCTTCCTTGTGCTGTTCGATGACGTGCTCTGGTACCGATCCTGTCTCGTACAGGAGTCGGCCGACGAGCGTGCTCTTCCCGTGGTCGACGTGGCCGATAATGGCCAGGTTCTGGTGTTGTTCGTCGCTCATTGTTATCTCTCACGCGCAGAGGCGCTGTATCGGGTTTATTAGCTGGTGGTTCATAAAACGATTTCGAAAGCGTGTAAGCGTCAGGCCGTCGCTTTCTTGCGATTCGGCACGCCATGGCATGGTAGTGTGGCACCCGGAGCGTGTGTTTCGACAACTGACCGGTAGCGCCAGTGTCAGCCGTGTCCAGAGACTCTCAGGTACAGACATCGGACTGGTGAGCCAGTCGTTCGACGGTAGCAAAAGAGATGGCGGCCGCTTAAATCGATTCTTCGAGCGAGTGCGCCATGTCGGCGAAGACCGGAGCCTCGAACAGGTCACCGGAGAAGGCTTTGTACGCCATGAACACGAGGCCGACGAAGATGGCGAGGTTAAATACCATCATGAACGGCGCGACCAGCAGAGACACGAACCCTGGCATCATGCCGAAGACGAAGTTGAGGGCAAAACGGAACAGGTACAGTCCGAGGGTGTAGGCAACACTCTGTGCTGCGTTGTACCTGACGAACTCGTTGTCGTCCTCGGTGAGGAGAAAGATGATACCGAACGGCAGGAGGTAGGCGACTGCCGCAGCGATGGTTGCCGAGAGACCGAACACGACATCGTCGGCCTCCGCACCCACATTCGTTACCGTCGCTTGACTTGTCATATAGTTCAATATAATAGAGTGTGCAATAATACTGTCTATCCTCGTAAATAAGGCTGATTCAAAGGCGTTTCTGGTGGATAACGCCGCTAAAAACGGAACTGTTCGGCTCGGCGCTACAGTCGGCCGATATCGGCGAGCACCGCGCTCGCCGTCTCCGGGCCGCCGGCACCACGACCGGAGATGTTGAGCTGGCCGGCGTGTTCGGTCTCTAGCTGCGCAATGTTCCGGGTCCCGGAGACAGCGAGCGGCGCGTTGTCCGGCACGAGTCGCGGGCCGACACGGACGGAGCCCTCGACGACCTCGGCGATGAGCCGGACCGTTCGGCCGTCCGCCCGCGCGAGTTCGAGCGCGCTACCGGATATCTCCTGAATCCCTGTCACTTCAGCGTCGTCAAGCGTGTACTCCGTCTCGTCATCGGACAGGACGTTCGCGATGATGACGCCTTTCAGCGCCGCGTCGGTGCCGTCCACGTCGAAGGTCGGGTCAGCCTCAGCGACGCCGAGGTCCTGCGCTTCCGCGAGGACGTGCTCGTAATCGAGGCCCTCAGTCGCCATCCGTGAGAGGATAAAGTTCGCCGTGCCGTTGAGTACCCCACGGACGGCGGTGATATGGCTCGGGTCGAAGTCGTCGATGGTCGAGAGGATCGGCATCGCACCACCGACAGTCGCCTCGAACAGCACGGACCCCTCGCTTTCGCGCTCCAGCGCGCGAACGTCTGCGTACCGCTCGGCGACCGGGCCTTTGTTCGCCAGCACGGCGTGTCGGTCCCGTTCGAGCGCGGCCCGGATATGTCCGAAGCCGGGCTCGGCGTCGCCGAGCGTCGTCGGCGTTGCCTCGACAAGCACGTCGTACTCGGCCGAGAGCGCGTCCTCGGGTGCGTCGCTCCCGACGATGCCGTCGGTTCGCTTCCGGTCAAGAACCGCAGCGGTGTCGATACCGGCGCTATCGATGACGGCGCTACTGGAGTCAGCAAATGCAGTAACTGAATGGCCGTGGTCGCTCGCCAGTTCAACGACTGAGGAGCCGACGGCACCAGCTCCGATGACGGCGAGTTTCATGCTTCACCTCCCGCAGCGAGTGGCTCGATGACGTGGAGTCCCTTCTCGTCAGCAACGGTACGAATGGCGGACATCGTCTCGTCGACTGCCCCTTCCTCTGTCGCCAGGCGAATGCGTGCGCTGGAGGCATCGTCGGTGCCCTCCGGGGCCGACAGCGAGAGGTCGGTCACGGTCGCGTCCGTCGATTCGTGAATCCGCGAGAGTGTATCGGAGAGGTCAGTGTTGACGAGGTGGCCGGTGAGGATGATCGTCAGCGCCTCGCTGTACTGCTCGGCTCCGGCCTGAATGACGTTGATACCTGCGTCCCGGAGTGCGTCGACGATCCCGTCGAACCGCTCGGGGGTCGCCTCCAAGTCGACCTCCACGGGGATGTGCCCCCGCGGGGTCACGTTCCCCCGCTCGTGGAAGATAGAGAGGAGGTTCCCGCCGTTCGTGGCGATGGGCTCGAGCGCCCGCAGCAGTTCGCCCGGTTCGTCGACCAGTTCCAGCCGAACTGTGTAGGACCGTACCTCGTCGGTCGAGTCGCTCATCGCCCGCTCACCTCCTGAGTATCTCGGCTCATTGTGGATGACTCAGCAGGGGCACGTATAAGAAACCGTTCGTTTGGTCTCAGGGCAGAAACCGGTCATACAGGTCATCGATCCACTCGTTGTACGCCTCGCCGCGAGGCGACCCCCAGGGGTTACGTGAGAAGTAGTACATCGCCGCGAACATCCCCGCAAGCGTCAGCGCCAGCCCCGTCGGCAGAACGAAACTCCAGATGAACGTCGACGTGCCGGCGATGACAGCAGCCACGAGAAGGTCCACAATCTGATGCAGGCGGTCGCTCATACCGCTCTGTTCAACGCCGGTGGACCTAAACGTGGGGCAAACCACGCTCGTGCCGGATACAGACAGGTGAACGCTACGTTTTTTTGGCTCAGGGCAGAGGGAGTTGTATGTGTACGCCCTCCAAGCTACATCAGTGTCGACAGGCGCAGCGTTGCTCGTCTTCGGACTGTTCGCTGTCGTCGGAGCAGGCATCGGCGGGATCGGAAGCACGGTCGTACAGCACCTCTCGAACCCCGTGGTCAGATACCGGCAGTTGTTGCTCGGCATCGTTCTCCCGTTCACGCTGCTGTCGTACGTCGTCTTTCTGTTACTTGGACTCGGCCACTTAATTGCCGGCGGACAGACCGGAGTCGTCGGAGCGGTGCTAGCGACGTTCGCCGAACTGCTCGCAGCTGGTCTCGTCGGGCTGGCCGCCTACGCGCCAGCTGTCCCGGGCATCCGCAGCGTTCGGGACATCAAACTATCGACCAGTCAGGCGGTCATCCGGATGGGTCGGTACATCCTCGGAATCACCGTGCTGGTGACTGTCGTCGTCGCACCGCTTGAGGCCGGACTGTCGTCAGTCGCGCTGTTGGCACTTCTTGCCGCTTTCGGTATCGGTGTACAGGTCATTGCCCCGTGGTTTATCCCACTAGTGCGGTCGGTAGATACGCCGGACGACCAGACGACGGAAACACTGAACCGACTCCAGGAGCGCGCAGGACTGACCGTCCGCGACGTTCGGGTGCTTGACACCGAACAGGAAGGAACCGCGAACGTGATTGTCCGCGGAGCCCCGGGCTACCGTCGCCTGTTCGTGACGAACACGTTCCTCGACGTGTTTGACGACGAGATGGCAACGGCCCTGCTCGCAGTTCAGGCTGGCCGTCAGGAGGCCCGCGTGCGTGCTCGACTTATCGGTGGCCTGCTCATCGCGCTGGTCCCGGTGTTCGCGGCACTGGCTGACATCGGCCCGCTGTGGCCCCTTGTCGGCGCGAGTCTCGGACTGCTCGTCGTCACCCTGTGGGTCACTCGCCGCGGCGTCCGGGCAGCCGACGACTACGCGGCCGAGGGCGTTGGCCCGGATACCGTCGCGGACGCCCTCGAACGGTACGCCGACGTCCACGACATGGAGCCGCCCCGACGACGACTCGCGAACCCGTTCTCGAAATCGCCACCGCTGGGGAACCGAATCGACCGGTTACGGGAACAAGCGGGAGAATGAGAGCAGTCCTGTAGCGGGGGAGAGACAAGAGAAAGCGGGCAGACAGCATACCGCGCGCCGGCGGCGCGCGGTTTCACTCCGAGCGCGCTCGCAGAGCGCGACTCGGAGGTCGTTTTTAGCGTAGATTTTTACGAGGAGTGGTTCCCGCAGCGCCGCCGTCGGCGGCGCGAGGAAACCCGACGAAGTAAAAAGGTACTTAGAAGTAGTCGATGGCCGGGTTCAGTTCCTGCTTCATCCCCTTGCGCTCGCGGATCTCGCTGATCTTGTCAGGCTGGAGGTTGTCGGCAAGGACCTGGAAGCCGGCGTTCTCGGTGTTCCAGGAGGCACGGCCCTCAGTGGCCGAGCGGATGTCTGAGGAGAAGCCAATCATCTCGTCAACCGGGGCGACGCCTTCGACGACCATCAGGTCGCCTTCCTGATACATGTCGTCGACGCGGCCACGGCGACCCTGAATCTCGCCGCTCGCAGCGCCCATGTGGTCGTTGGGCACGTCGATGCGGACCTGCTGAATCGGCTCCAGCAGCTTGATGCTGGCGTCAATGAGGGAGTTGTGCACAGCCTCGCGGACGGCCGGGATAACCTGGGCCGGACCGCGGTGGATAGCGTCCTCGTGGAGGCGGGCGTCGTGGAGACGGATGAGCGACCCCTGGACCGGCTCGGACGCGAGCGGACCGTCGTCGAGGGCCTCTTCGAGACCTTCGATGACGAGCTCCATCGTCTCGTTGAGGTGCTGGATACCCTTCGTCTCATCAAGCAGGATGTTGGTCCCGTGGATGTGCTCGATGTTCTGGGAGTCGTCCTTGTCCATACCGGCCTCCTGCAGCGCTTCACGGCGCTCCAGTTCCGGCATGTCCATCGACGCCTCGCCCATCTTGATCGTCTCGACGATGTCCTCGCCGAGCGGCTCGATGCTGATGTAGAAGCGGTTGTGGTTGTTTGGCGACCGACCTTCGACTTCGCGGCTGTCTTCCTGCGGGGCCTCGCGGTAGACAACAATCGGCTCACCGGTGTTGATCGGGATACCCTGGTTGCGCTCGATACGCTGACCGATGACTTCTAGGTGGAGTTCACCCTGCCCGGAGATGAGGTGCTCGCCGGTGTCCTCGTTAATTTCGACCTGAATGGTCGGGTCTTCCTTGGCGACCTGCTGGAGCGTCTCGATGAGCTTCGGCAGGTCGTCCATGTTCTGTGCCTCGACGGACTTCGTGATGACCGGCTCCGAGATGTGCTCGATGGACTCGAACGGCGTCATCTCCTCGCTTGAGACGGTGGAGCCAGCGATGGCGTCCTTGAGGCCCGTGACGGCGGCGATATTTCCGGCGGGGACGCGGTCGACTTCCTCGCGCTCGCCACCCATGTAGATGCCGACGCTCTGGATGCGGTTCTTGCCCGCAGTCCCGGAGACGTACAGCTCTTGCCCCTTCTCCAGCGTGCCGGAGAAGACACGCCCGGCGGCGATTTCGCCGGCGTGAGGGTCGACACCGATGTCAGTAACCATCAGGACGACTTCGCCGTCCTCGTTGACCAGCCGCATGTCGTCAGCGAGCTGGGATTCGGCGTCACCACGCCAGATACGCGGAACGCGCATCGGCTGGGCGTCGACAGGGTTGGGGAAGTGCTCACACACCATGTCGAGCACCACGTCGGACAGCGGCGTGCGCTCGTGGAGTTCCTGGCGGTTGTCCGCACGTTCGAGCTCCATGATTTCGCCGAAGTCCATGCCGGTCCGCTGCATCGACGGCATCGAGACACCCCACTTGTACAGCGCGGAGCCGAAGCCGACGGTCCCTTCCTCGACGGAGACCGTCCAGTCCTCGATGTCGTCCATCTCCTCGGTCATGCCGCGGATGAGGTCGTTGACGTCCTGGATGACCGCGAGCAGGCGCTTCTGCATCTCTTCAGGGCCTTCCTGA
This sequence comes from Haloarcula sp. JP-Z28, assembly GCF_011440255.1. NCBI lineage: Archaea > Methanobacteriati > Methanobacteriota > Halobacteria > Halobacteriales > Haloarculaceae > Haloarcula > Haloarcula sp. JP-Z28. The sequence continues at coordinate 10,587 of NZ_JAAOHT010000067.1, forward strand.
AGTTCGGAGATGAGGCGGTCGACCTTGTTGATGAACAGCGTCGGCTTGACGCCCTCGCGGAGCGCCTGCCGGAGCACCGTCTCGGTTTGGGGCATCGCGCCCTCGACGGCGTCGACGACCACCAGCGCGCCGTCGACGGCACGCATCGCGCGGGTCACGTCGCCACCGAAGTCGACGTGGCCAGGGGTGTCGATAAGGTTGATGAGGTGGTTCTGGTCCTCGTACTCGTGGGTCATCGAAACGTTAGCCGCGTCGATGGTGATCCCACGTTCCTGTTCGTCTTCCTCGGTGTCCATCGCCAGCTGTTCGCCGGCAGTGTCGTCGGAAATCATGCCGGCACCGGCCAGCAGATTGTCTGTCAGTGTCGTCTTTCCGTGATCGACGTGAGCAGCGATGGCGATGTTCCGGATGTGCTCCGGATCGTCCATCAGTGTCTCACATTCTTGGACGATTTTCTTACGTCGGCCCATTATACAGCTTTCTATCAACAGCAGGGTCAAAAGGATAGTGTTTCACTACGGCCGTGACCGCTCGAAATTCGGCCGTTCGCGTGGCATGGTCTGGCATTCCGGCCCGTCGGTAGCCAGAGAGGTATGCGCAGCGATTATAATTATTTGCAGGCAGATGAGTAATGATTGCAAAGGTATTAGCGCCAGCCAGCAGACGGGAGCGTATGACTCGACGTCCACACCTCGACACAATCGCAGTCGATACTGAGACGACGTCAGCAGCAGGGGATGTCACGCTCCCGATACATCTCTCCTCGACCTACGAACTGGCCGGGCTCGACACGGACCTGTCTCTAGAAGACATCAACCCCGGGGACGGGGAGTTTCTCTACTCGCGGCTGTCGAACCCGACACGACACGGCCTCGAACAGGAGTTAGCCGCGCTCGAAGGCGGCGAGCGGGCCTATGCGTTCAGTTCGGGGACGGCAGCCGTTGCAACAGCGGTGCTCTCACTGGTCGAGCCGGGCGACCATGTCGTTGCGTTTGATGACCTGTACGCGGGCACGCGCCGGATGTTCGAAACGCTGTTCCGGGACCAGCTTGGTGTCGACGTGGAGTTCGTCGATGCGACTGATGCCGACGCTGTAGCGGCCGCGATGACGCCGGCAACAGAGCTAGTCTGGGTCGAGACACCAACGAACCCACGCATCAAACTGTGTGATATCGATGCGATTGCGGCCGTCGCCGCCGACTACGACGCGACGGTCGGGGTCGACAACACCTTCGCGAGTCCGTACTTCCAACAGCCGCTGTCGCTCGGTGCGGACCTGGTGGTCCACAGCACAACGAAGTACCTCAACGGCCACAGCGATGCTGTTGGCGGCGCATTGATTACCGACGACCCCGAGGTCGCCGAGCGGGTAGAGTTCCGCCAGCAAATCGCCCTCGGGAATATGCTCGCCCCGTTCGACAGCTATCTCATCTCGCGGGGCATCAAAACGCTGGGCGTTCGGATGACTCGCCACGAGAACAACGCCATGGCCCTTGCGCAGTACCTCGACGACCACGAGCACGTCGAAACGGTCCACTACCCAGGGTTAGAGAGCCACCCGCAGCACGACCTCGCTCGCGAGCAGATGCAGGGCTTTGGCGGCGTGCTCTCGTTCGAACTGGCCGGAGACATGGCCGACGCAAAACAATTTCTCGAAGCTCTAGAGACGGTGACGCTGGCAGTCAGCCTTGGCGGCGTCGAAAGTCTGGCGGAGCTTCCGGCGGCGATGACGCACGAACCGCTCTCACCGGCGGCGCGGGACGAACTCGGCATCTCTGATACGCTCATCCGCCTTTCAGTCGGTATCGAGGATGTCGAGGACCTCCGGGCGGATCTGGAGCGCGGTTTCGCGGCGCTTGAGTCCTGAGCGCTGCGTGCGAACGCTGCCCCCACCCGTGGATTAATAGCTCTGTAGCCCATGAGAAAGTGACACATGGACGTGCACGTGCAGGGTGGGCCGGCCGAACCGTTTCTCGGAGCGAGGGACCTCTTCTCGACGGAACACGACCTGAAACGACCAGTGACAGTCCGGGTCCGGGAAGACCCTGATGAACGTACCCGCGTCAGCCACAGCGACGACGCCCACCGGCTGACAATCTCCCGTCAGGCCGCGACGAGCGCGATGGCCCGCGAGCTGGCGTTACACGAGTACGCACACATGCACCACCACGAATGCGGGCATCCATCGCACACACAGTCGACGCGAGAAGCCATCTACCTCGCTCTGGCGGGGCGTTCGGTCGAACAGCGAAAGCTCACGCACTGTTACCAGATCGCCAACCACATGAAAGACGTCTACGCCGACGATATCTGGATGCCAGTGGTGCCCGGCGACAAACTGGTGCCGTTTCTGGAAGCCAGCCTCGCGGCTGCCGTCGCGGACCGGCCCGGCGACCCACCGACGTGGGACCGCTCGACATCGTCAACCCGGGTGCGACAGCCAAGCGAACCGGCCGCGCGGCTGACGCCCGCTGCAGACCCGGATATCACGGCCGTCAACGCAGCGTTCGCCCTTGCGCTGTGTGAACGCCACGACCTGGTCGAGACAGACCACCGGCTGTACGACCTCGCCCATGCCGCGGCCCAGGACGCCGAATCAGTCGATCTGACGGAGTTCAAGCGCCACTTCGCAGCACTCTCGCCCGAGCCAGATGAGTCCGAGTTCCGGAAGGCGCTCGTCGACGTGACTCGCGCATACGCTGGCGGCGGCAGCCGCGCAGCAGACTGAAGCCGAATATTCCTGTCCTATCGGGTCGCTGACGGTCCGTTGTTGTCACACACAGGTGACGCTCTCGTCATCATTGACTGCAGGCTTCGCTCACGCGCAAACGTAGAGTAACGGGCAGAACTGTTTTTGAGTAACGGGCAGAACTGTTTTTGCGTGGACTTGTGAACTAGTTGACTATGACCGAGGCGCTTCGTGGTCGGCATCTCGGCGGGGGAACCGATGTTGTCGGCGACCGAATTCGGGTACTACACATCGATGACGACCCCGACTTCGTGGCTGTCGCAGCGGATTCTCTAGAGGCCGCGGACGACCGAATCTCCGTTGAAACCGCGACTAGCGCACGAGACGGGCTCGACCGGCTCGCCCAGAACGGGTTCGATGCTGTCGTCTCCGACTACGATATGCCCAAGATGAACGGCGTCGAACTGCTCGATGCGATTCGGGAGACAAACCCGGATCTACCGTTCATTCTGTTCACCGGCAAAGGGAGCGAAGAGGTAGCCAGCGAAGCCATCTCGGTGGGCGTAACCGACTATTTGCAGAAGTCGTTCGGTGTCGAGGTGTACGAACTGCTGGCGAACCGCATCGAAAACGCGGTCTCCGAGTATCGCGCGAAGCAACAGGCCGCCAAGTCAGAGCGCCGCGTCCGCGAACTCACCGAAGCGACCAACGATATCCTCTGGGAGTTCACAGCCGACCTGAGCGAGGTTCTTGTCATCAACTCCGCCTACGAGGACATCTGGGGACGGTCAGTCGCCAAGCTCCGGGAGAACCCCCACGACTTCCTGAACGGTATCCATCCCGAGGACCGCGAACTGATGAAAGACACGATGCAGAGCCTCATGGACGGCGAGTCGGTTGACGTCGAGTGCCGTGTCAACGCAACAGAGGAGTATCAACGGTGGGTCTGGATACAGGGCGAGCCGATCACGAACGACGCCGGCGAGGTCGTTCGCGTGGCCGGGTTCGCCCGTGACATCACCGAGCGGCGGAACCGCGAGCGCGAACTCGAAGCCACCAAGAACCAGCTCACTGAGCACAACCAGACGCTCCGGAAGCTCTACGAGATCAGCGCCGACCCCGACGCCTCGTTTGAAGAGAAGATACAGGCGGTTTTGGACCTCGGTCGGGAGCGCCTTGGGACCGCTGGCGCGTTCCTGTCCGCGAACGATACTGACCGCGACGAGTTCACCGTCCGCTATGCGAGCGGGAGCGACGAACGGCTCAAGCCAGGAACCGTCACACCGCTGTCGGAGGCGTACTGCCGGAAGATGATTGACACAGGGAGCGTCATGGCAATCGCGGAAGCGTCCGAAGAGGGGTGGGCCTCGGACCCGGCATACGACCGCTGGGAATACGAGACGTACATCAGCGCCGAGGTCCGTGTCTGTGACGCGCATTCAGGGAGCCTCTGTTTCGTCGACCGGGAGGCCCGCAAGACCCCCTTCACCGAGGACGAGAAGACGTTCGTCCATCTCGCAGCGCAGTGGGTGAGCTACGAACTCGAACGCCAGCAGCGCGAGCAGCGCCTCGAACGATACAAGGAGTACACCGACGAGATGCTGGATGCCATCGACGACGTGTTCTACGTCCTCGACAGCGACGGCTGCTTCCGGCGCTGGAACGAGAGTCTGCTAAACGTGACCGGTTACTCAGCCGCGGAAGTAGCCGGGACTCACGGTGCCGAGTTCTTCCCAGAGGAGTATCGAGACCTCGTTTCGGCCGCTATCGAATCGGTGTTTGAGGGCGGGACCACCCGCGTGGAAGTGCCGTTTATAACGAAATCGGGGGACCAGATCCCGCACGAGTTCACGGCGACCCGTGTCGAGGACCCCGACGGGAATCCGATGCTCGCCGGCATCGGCCGAGACATCACTGAACGGCAGGCACGCGAACAGGAACTTACGCGGACGAAGGAACTTCTCGGCCAGGCTCAAAGAATCGCAAGCGTCGGCGGTTGGGAGGTAGACGTGACGAGCGACTCCCCCGAAATGACGGTAACAAGCGAGCTTTACCGGATACACGGGCTGACGCCGGACGACGAACTGAGCATCGACTCTATCATCGATCTGTACCACCCCGACGACAGGGAAACTGTCAGGACTGAGTTCCATCGGGCGATAGAAACGGCCGAGGGGTACGACATGGAGGTGCGTATCGGCGACGGCGACCACTACCGATGGGTTCGCGCGCTGTGTAAACCGGTCACCGAGAACGGCGACGTTGTCAAACTCCGGGGCTCTGTCCAGGACATCACCGACCGAAAGCTCCGGGAGCGCGAACTTGAGGGCGCGCGCGAACGAATGGAGATCGCGCTAGAGACGACCAAGACGGTCGTCTGGGACCGAGAGTTCGAGTCCGGCGACCTGGCGTACTACCCCGGGTCCGAGACGCTGTATGGCACTGACATCGAGTCGCTGGACGAGTTTTTACCGCTGGTCCATCCCGAGGATCAGGCGGAGGTGGCGACCCGCATCGAATCGGCGGCCGAGACCGGAATGTACGAAGCCGAGTTCCGGATCATCCGTGACGGCGAGGTTCGCTGGATGGAGGCGAAAGGGCGCGTCGAATCCGATAGCGACGGGACACCGGTTCGGGCACTCGGTATCGACCGTGACATCACCGAGCGCAAGCGCCGCGAACAGGAACTGGAGGAGACCAACGAGCGCCTCGAAGAGTTCACCAGCATCGTCAGCCACGACCTCAGGAACCCGCTATCTGTCGCCGAGGGACGCATCGAACTGGCCCAGCAGGAATACGACAGTGAGCACCTCGACAGCGCCAGCGACGCACTCGCGCGGATGCGGACGCTCATCGACGACCTGCTCGCGGCTGCACGCGACGAGCAGTCGGCGGTTGACACCGGCGTGGTGGCGCTCTCGGATGCGGCCGAGCAGTGCTGGCACAACGTCGAAACCAACGACGCCGAACTCACTGTCGAGACGGACGCCATCGTTCGTGCCGACAGGAGCCGATTAGAACAACTGCTCGAGAACCTGTTCAGCAACAGTGTGGAGCATGGCTCCACAAGCAGTCGGCCTGGGGCCGACGACAGCGTGGAACACGGCGGCAACGACGTGACCGTCACGCTCGGCGATCTTGACGACGGCTTCTACGTCGAGGACAACGGCGAGGGTATCGACGAGGAAGACCGGTCGCGCGCGTTCGAGACCGGATACTCGACGTCGGACGCCGGAACTGGATTCGGGCTCTGGATCGTCGCGGAGATCGCCGACGCCCACGACTGGACGGTGACCATCGACGAGAGTAGCGAGGGCGGCGCACGGTTCGAAATTACCGGTGTCGATATCGTCGAGTGAGAGAGTGTCGAACAGCTACATCGGAATGAGCGGCGACGCCGCCAGCGCGATGCCGACGGCGAGCACCGGGTAGTCGCGTCGGTCAAAGGCAAGCGGCGGAAGTGTCGGGTTCCACGCGAAACAGCGAGCCCGCAGGGCGACAGAGAGCCGGTCCGAGCGGTCGAGCGTCCGTTCTAGCGACCGGACGGCGAGCAGCCGAGCGCGGTCCCGTAGCGGGCGAGCCTCGCCACCACGGGCGTGGATCGCATCGCGCACCTCGCGAACGTCAGCGAGCACCAGCGGAAACAATCGGACGACGAGCGCCATCCCAATGCCGAGAATCTGGCCGGGTTTTCCGGGTATCAGACGCTGGACCGCCGCCCGCGTGTCCCGAACCGGCGTCGACGTGAGGTAGGCAGCGCTGACAAGCAACACCGGGAGGATGCGCCCGACGTGCAACGCCGAGCGCAGCGCCGGGTCGACTCGAAACCACGGTGGGCCAAGCGCTACGCCGGCGACGAACGGGGCCAGCGCCAGCACAGCAAGGACAACCCGATAGGAGCGCAGGACGGCCAGCGGCGAGAGTCGCGCCGCCACGAGCGTGCCCAGCGCAAACGCGGTCGTCCCGATAAGCCACAGGAGCGTGGGGTGTGCGACCGCGGCAATAGCGAGCCCGAACTGGACCAGCAGCTTCGACCGCGGGTCCAGCCGATGCGCGAACGTCGAACCGGGCCGGTAGCTCAACATCGCGGGTCTCGGATGCCGAGGTCCGGGAGGGCATCGAGCGCTTCGGCTGGCGACGCGTCGAGAACGACTTCCCCCGCGTGCAGCGCGACGAGACGGTCGGCCCGCTCGTGGAGGCCCCGGAGGTCGTGGGTGACGACGATGACGCCCGTGCCATCAGCGACCAGCGCATCGAGGTGGTCGAGTACTGACTTCCGTGCCGGCCAGTCGAGCCCGACGAGCGGTTCATCGAGCACGAGGTAGTCCGGCTCCATGGCGAGTGCCCCGGCAATGGCGACGCGGGCCTGCTCGCCGCCGGAGAGGGCGTCAATACGGCTCTCGGCGGCATCACCGAGGTCGACAGCGTCAAGCGCCGTTTCGACTCGGCGGTCGATCTCTGCCCTGTCGAGCCCAAGATTCTCCGGGCCGAAGGCCACGTCAGCCGCCACGGTCGCAGCAACGAACTGGTCGCGTGGGTGCTGGAACACCATCCCGATACGTGTCCGGGCGACGACGGGGTCGTCCGTCACGTCCGTCCCGTCGACGGTGACCGTTCCGGCGTCGGGGGTCAGCAGGGCGTTGAGATGCCGGACGAGCGTCGTCTTGCCGCTCCCGTTCGGGCCGACGAGCAGACAGTACTGGCCATCAGGTATCGACAGCGTGACCCCGTCAAGAACATCGACATCGCCGTACCGATAGCGCAGGTCGCTGACCTCGATCATCGACCGGCGAGATACCCACCCTGCACGATGGCGATCGCGATACCGAGCTTCAGGAGGTCAAGCGGAATGTACGGAGCCATGACGGCCGCGGCGCGAGCGAGCGGCAGTCCGGTGACCACTGCCAGCCACGGGATGCCGATAGCGTACACGACGGCGATTGCTGCGGCGAACGCGACGACCTGCACCGGAACAGAGAGGTCAGCGACCGGTTTCGGCGCTAGGCTCCGGTGTGCGATAGCGCCAGCGACGACCGCACCGACGAGGAAGCCGACGAGGAAGCCACCGGTCCCCTGCCCGGCGATGACGTAGCCCAGGCCCGCGTTCGCGTTCGAGAACACCGGCGCGCCGGCGATACCGACAAGGACGTACAACAGCAGGGCAACGCCGCCCCACAGCGGCCCCAGTAGCAGGCCGGCGAAGAACATCCCGAAGGGCTGCAGCGAGAACGGCGGCAGCGTCCCCGGGAGCGGGATAGATATCTGTGCGAGCGCCGCGGTCAGCGCCGCGAGCAGCACCGCCTTCGTGAACAAGCCCACAGTGTCGTCATCAACAAGGTCGACGGATTGCTCTGTTGCCATGGGTCTCCCTCTCTCGTCAACCGAAATATAGCCAGTGGTTCACGGAGCGCGTTTCCGCTGGGCGCGCGCGTCGCTCACTCGGCCGGGGAGACGCGGGCGAGCACGTCGTCGTGCTCCCGCGGGAAGCCGTCGCCAGCCCGCCCGTCGCGGTTCGACGTAACGAGATACAGCCCGCCGTCTGGCCCCTGCTCAACGTGGCGAATCCGACCGATTTCGTTGGCCAGCAGGGAGTGGGTCGTCGCGGTGTAGGCGTCGTCGGTCCAGTCCGCGTCATACACCTCGGCGTCGGCACCCGGTGGCAGGTCCGCACCGGCCGGTGTTAGCGTCGTCACGAGGAGTGTCTGCCCATTCAGGCCGCCGGTGAGCAGTCGGTTCCGGAGCGAGGGCACGGCATCGCCAGTGTAAAACAGCGAGCCAGAGGGTGCCCACCCACCAGTGTTGCCCGTGTTGGCGAGCGGCCGGCGGACCTCGGGGTCAGCATCGAGGTACTCCGCGTGCTTGCGAGTGTCGGGCCAGCCGTAGTAGCCCCCAGCTTCGAGGCGGTTGAGTTCGTCCCGCCCGGTCGGGCCGTGCTCGGAGGCGACGAGCGTTCCGTCGGGGAGCCAGGCCAGTCCCTGTGGGTTCCGGTGGCCGTAGGTGAACACCCGCGGGTCCCCGCCCAGATCCGGGTTCCCGGGAGCGGGGTCCCCCGCAGGCGTCACGCGGAGGACCTTCCCGCCGAGCGAGTCGGTGTCGGCAGACAGTTCGCCGTCGCCCGCGTCCCCCGTCGTAATCCAGAGGTAGTTCTCGGGGCCGAACGTGAGCCGCCCGCCGTTGTGTATCTTGCTCCCGGGAATGTTGTCGACGAGGACGGACTCCGTGGCAGCCGGGTCCTCGGCCGACACGTCCATTGCGACGACCCGATTGACCCGCTCGTCGTCGTCAGTCATCGTCGTGTAGTAGACGTACACCACCGGCGGATCGGGATACGTTGGATGTGCGGCAACGCCGAGCGTGCCGCCCTCACCGCCGGTGACCCACCAGCCGTCGTCGCTCGACTCCGCGTCGATGACTGCCGCCGGTTCGGTGACTGTTCGGACGCTGCCGTCCACAAACGAGAGAACGCGACCGACCCGCTCAGTGAGAAATAGCGTGCCGTCAGCGGCAAATGAGAGGTCCCACGGGATCTCCAGATCCTCGATGAGTGGTTCGGTGGCGAGCGGCGTGTCCGTTGGCGACGTGGTCGGGGCCGTCCAGTCGGTGTCGGATAACTGGCTACGCTCGTGGCTAAGGGATACGTCGTAGCGATCTAGCGCCCGAGTCGGGCCTGCCGCTGTTGTGGTTGTTGGCGTCGGATCCGGGGGCTCCGTCTGTGTCCCGGACTCACCGCGACAACCGGCCAGTGCGGTCGCCCCGATACCGCCAAGCGCGGCAAGATACTGGCGGCGGGAGCGGGCGTCACGGCAGGGGTTTCGCATAGATTTCTCTGCCGAGTATGGAAGAATAAAGATGTCGGAGACGGCCGAGTTAGCGAGCGGCAGCCGCGACGCGTTCTTTCTCTTCTTTCTGGTTGACCGCGTAGGTCTGGACGTCGTCGTTGGCAGCACCGATGAGCTGCTGTGCGAGCGCCTCGGCGGCGGTCGTGGTGGTCTTGAACGAGCCACCGTAGACGCCCTCAGCGAGGAACTTCAGGGCCTGGTCAACGCGGCGCTGTGGCGCGACGTCGACGGCCTTCGGGACCGAGATACCACCGTATTTCAGGCGGACGGTCTCCTCTCGGGGGGCGCTGTTCTCGACAGCACTGACGAGCACCTGAATCGGGTTCTCGTCGGTGCGCTCGTGAACGAGTTCGAACGCCTCAGTGACGATGGAGGTCGCAAGCTGTTTCTTGCCCGTGTTTTCGTCAGTCTGCATCAGGCGGTTGATCAGCCGCTCGACGATGCTGATCTCGCTTTTCTTGAACTGCTTGTCCGCGTGGCGCCCCATTGTGTGGGCGATCGGCGTGACAGTGATGTAGCGCTCGGTCGAGGGGTCGGAGTACTCGATGTCCGTGATCTCCCACTCGCCGAACAGCTTCGCACGGGCCGTCTCCGGCTCGCTTTCCTCAGCCGCGTCAGCGTCAGCCTCGGGTGTGTCTTCGGCACTCATGGTTATCGGACCGGTTTCTCCGCGTTCCCGCGAACGAGTTCGATGAGAGAGACACCGTTGACCTTCTCGACCTTGTAGTTGACACCGGAGAGGTCGCCCATCGCGCGGCCCTTCGCCCCGCCGATACCTGCGATCGTGACCTCGTCGTGCTCGTCAATGAAAGAGATAGCGCCGTCACCGGGACAGAACGCGGTGACCTGCTTACCGTTCTTGATGAGCTGGACGCGGACACACTTCCGGATAGCGGAGTTAGGCTGCTTGGCCTCGATTCCGACTTTCTCCAGTACAATACCTCGTCCCTGGGGCGCACCCTCAAGCGGGTCGGACTTCTTGCCCAGGCCGCGTTCGCGACGCGCGTAGTCAGTGTCGGACCACCGGTGCTTCTGGCGGTCCTTCTTGAGCTTGCGCGCGGCGTACTTGCCGTTCGCCATAGTAGGCACTGGTACCTTTCGGAGGTACTTAAGACTCCTCTTTCGGACTCAGCCGGTAGCGCCGGCGTGCGTGGTGTTCTGTGCCATAGACAGGTGAAAAGTGCGGCAGATAACGTGAGGGGAGTGCCACGACAACGGGAAAGAAGCGGTCAGCACGGTGTTTCAGTCGAATGTGAGGCGCAACGCGGCACTTCCACTGTTCGTCGGGAACCCACGCACCACGACTTCGACCGCACGCCGGAGTCGGCTGACACTATCGGCGGTGACTGGTTCGATGGATGTGTCAGCCTGAATTGACAAGCCCATTCGCAGCCGTACAGCCGACAGTCTGTGTCTCAGAAGCCACAGGTCCCGGTGCCACAACCCGTTAACAGGGCGATAGCGCGCGTGCACGGAATCAGGTGTGATAACTGGGCAGATGGTTTCTAGTAGCGGCACTTGAGTTATTCAGACAGACCTGCCGTAGTAGCTATGAAACTTGAACAACGTCTCCCAGATGTCGTCCGGCAAACGTATCTCCGGAAGTTGGCGCTTATCATTCTCTGTATCGCCCTGCTCGTTGCGGGTGTGAGCGTCACCGCGGAGCGGACGGTTGCAGACGAACTGACAGAACAGCGCGAGAACGAACTGCAGACCGGGGCCGTCCAGACAGCCACGACAACGGCAGACTGGGTTCGGAGCCAGCGAAACGCCGCACGAACCCTCTCGACGCTGTCCGACGTCCAGGATGGAAGCCCGACGATGATCCGTGGCGCGTTACAGCGGCAAGCGTTCTACCAGCCGGAGTCGGTGTACGCCATCCACTACGTCAATGAAGAGACTCTAGAAATCAAGGAGTCGTCGCTGAGCGACCGACGCGAGACATCGCTCCGGACGGACGACTTCGAGTGGGAGGGCGGGGTCCTCTCGGTCACCGGCTCGAACTCGGTCGATATGTCGACAGTGTACACCTACGACGGAGGGAAATACATCGCCTTCGCGAGCCCGGTCGCTCGAAGCAACAAACTCGTCGTCGTGGTCCACAACGTGACCGCGCGGACGGCCCAGTTCCGCAACTCCATCGACGGCGGTGAAACGCGGATTGTCCGACAGGACGGGACGGTCCAGTTCGCCGAGGACGCCTCGACCATCGGCACGCAGTACAACGTCTCCGCCAACCTGAGCGCACTTACAACGGGAGACAGCGGCGTGGCCCGGAGCGGGCCGTACCTGGTCGCCGCGGAGTCTGTCGATGATACGCCGTGGATCGTCGTCAAGCAGGCCCCGAAATCGACCGCCTTCGCGCTCCGTGACAGCATTCAGGGGAGCTTCGTCGCCATCATCGGCATTTCGCTGGCCGGATTCGCACTTATTGGCGTTCTCGTCGGTCGTGGCATCATGCAGTCGCTCAGACGGCTCTCGACGCAGGCAGAAGCCCTTGCAGTAGGGAACTTCGACACTGATATCGAACAATCTGACCGCCTCGACGAGGTCGGCGACGTCCAGAACGCCTTCTACGAGATGAAGACCTATCTCGACACCGTCGCCGCACAGGCCGACGCACTCTCCAGACAGGCGTTCGACGACCCGGCGCTCGACAAGGACGTGCCCGGTCAACTCGGCGCGTCGCTATCGAGCATGCACGGGAACCTCGAATCGTTCATCAGCGACCTCGAACAGGCCCAGCAGGAGGCCGAAGAGTCCAAAGCAGAGGCAGAAGAGATAGCAGGAACGCTCGAACAGCAGGCCGAGGAGTTCTCGGCCGTCATGCGGCAGGCAGCCGACGGCGACCTCACCCAGCGACTTGACACCGACACGGACAACGACGCGATGGCCGACATCGCCGCTGCGTTCAACGATATGCTCGCCCAGCTCGGCCAGACGGTCATGCGAATCCGGGAGTTCGCCGACGACGTCGACGGCTCCGCCGACCAGATAACCGCAAGCGCTACTGAGGTCCGTGGCGCCAGCGAGGAGGTCAGTGAATCCGTCCAAGAGATCGCCGACGGCGCGGAAACGCAGTACGAGAACATCGAGGAGACAGTTGATGAGATGTCAGGCCTCTCCGCGACGGTCGAAGAGGTCGCAGCACAGGCCAACGAAGTCGCGACGACATCGAGCGAGGCGGCCGAGATCGGCGAAACCGGCAGCGAGCGCGCATCGGAGGCCATCGATGTGATGAACGACATCGAGACGCGAGCAGACGAAACAATCGACCGCGTCGAGTCCCTCGACGAGGAAATGGAGCAGATCGGCGACATCGTCGACCTCATCGACGACATCGCTGAACAGACCAATATGCTCGCTCTGAACGCCTCCATCGAGGCCGCGCGGGCCGGTGAAGCGGGTGAAGGGTTTGCCGTCGTCGCCGACGAGATCAAAGGCCTCGCACAGGAGACGACCGAAGCCACCGAGGAAGTCTCGACGGTTATCGAAGATGTGCAGGACACCACCGGTGACGCCGTGACCGACATCAGACAGATGGGCGACTCCGTCACGGACGGCATCGATACCGTCGACGACGCAATCGAATCGCTTGAGGCCATTGTCGACCGGGTCGAGGAAGTCAACGACGGCATTCAGTCCATCAGCGACGCTACCGACGAACAGGCCGCGACGACGGAGGAGGTGGTGGCGATGACCGACGAAGTCGGAACAATCAGCGAGGAAACCGCGTCCAGCGCCGAGAACGTCGCCGCCGCCGCGGAGGAACAGACCGCAACCATCAACGAGGTCACCAGCGGCATCGAATCCCTGTCGGATCAGGCTGGCGACCTCAGCGAACTCCTGCAGACGTTCGATGTCGATAGCGGAACCACACACAGCGATACCGACGTGTACGAGCACGACGCGTCGGACGTCTCAGTGGGCGACGACTGAACGGCGGTCGCTCTCCAGTCCGGTTTTGAAAAAGGCGAACTGAACAGGTCGCCCTGCTCAGGTCAGTTCGATGCCGTCGATTTCGAAGTGCCGCTTGGCCAGTTGCCGGGCGGCATCGATGTTACGCCCTTCACGGCCGATCGCGGCCCCGCGGTCCTCCTGTGCCACTTCGACGTAGGCAACGGTGTCGTCGTTCTCCGAGACGGTGACGTTGTACACCGCAGCCGGCGCGAGCGCGTTGGCCACGAAGTCCTCGGCCGTCTCGGCGGCTTCAACGAGTTTGACCTCGCGGCCAAGGCGTTCCTCGACGCGCTCGACCGTCTGGCCGCCCGGGCCGATGGCGTCGGCCATTTGCCCCCGTTTGACCAGATACACCACCTGGTCGTGGTCCTCATCGACGACGCAATCCCGGACGGTGACGGCTGCCTCGTCCTCGAAGAGGGCGACCAGTCGACGTGCTTCGTCCGAGAGTTCGACCCGCATCAGTCCTGAGTCGT
>NZ_JAAOHT010000068.1:0-23786 GCF_011440255.1 Haloarcula sp. JP-Z28
AGTCGGCGAGGGCCACTTCTTGGGCGTCGGTGTCGATGCCGACGACCTCGTCCTGAATAAATGACGTCGACGGCTGCTTGATTTCGTGGACAGGGATGGCGATGTTCTCCTGCACGCTCGGGTCCCGGATGCAGCGGTGAGACTCGTGCAAGACCAGATGATAGTCCGTCTCAGAAATCCAGGTGACATCAACGTCCGTCTGGCCATCTAACTCGTCCTCTAAGCTCTTTATTGCTCCCGCGCCAGCGTACCCCGAACCGAGCACCACTACGTTCTCTGTCATATCGCAGACTCCGCAACCGACTGATACAAACCCTTTGAAATCCCTCTCAGCGGGGGAACAATTCCCCAGCGCTGCTCATCGTCAGAGCGGTACGATGCGGCCCCGGTGACCGCAAAAAACAATTCAAAAGACCAGTGAGACGTACTAGTGTTCCGGCTCGCCCGCCGGTGCCCGCATATCATCGATAGCGAGAATGAGTTTGTTGTTGGTGTCGTCCTTGCCTTCGAGGGTCCCGATAATCTGGAGCTTCGACAGCGGTGTCGGTCCGACTGTCACCGAGTCGCCCTCGTGGAATTCGGACATCGTGCCCTGAAGCTGAATCTCGGCGCGGCACTCCTCGGGGTGGTGGACGCTGGTCAGGTCGATCTCCTCGACATTTGAGTGTTCGACAAGCTCGCCGTTGTGGCGTAGCGGGACTTCGGCGGCCTGGTCCATGTCCTGAATCTGGAGCGCGTCGTAGGCGTTGGCGGTGGGCTTGTACCCACCTTTGGGGCCAGGGACGCCCTCGACCAGCTGCAGGGCTTTGAGGCTCTGCATCTGGTTTCGAATCGTGCCGGGGTTCCGGTCGACTTTCTCGGCAATGTCCTCGCCTTTGACAGCGCTTTCACTTTCCCGATAGAGATTTACCAGTTCCTGCAGAATGTTCTTTTGACTGGGTGTCAGTTCGATAGATGACATAATCTCTTGTTCGGTACAGCCGTCCTTAAATGCGACGGTAAACCGTCTGGAACCGTCTTAGAATCGCGGAAAACGTTAGTACTTTATTCCAGCGCTGACCTGACACAGATATGGAAAATCAGCGCGTTCTGGTGACTGGCGGTGGGGGGTTTATCGGGGCAAACCTCGCAAACAAACTGGCCGAGAACAACGATGTCGTCGCCCTGGATGACGGCTATCTTGGCACGCCTGAGAACGTATCAGAAGACGTAGAGTACGTCGAACAGAGTGTCCTCGACGACGACCTGCCGACTGACGTGGACGTGGTGTTTCACCTCGCGGCACTCTCCTCCTACGCGATGCACGAGGACAATCCGACCCACGGCGCTCGCGTGAACGTCGAGGGGTTCGTCAACACGGTTGAGCAGGCCCGGGACGACGGCTGTGACACCATCGTCTACGCCTCGACGTCCTCAATCTACGGCAGTCGGACCGAGCCCTCGCCGGAAGACATGGACGTGACGGTCAACACCGGCTACGAGGCCTCGAAGATGGCCCGGGAGACGTACGCGGAGTACTTCCAGAACCACTACGACCTTACGCTGGCCGGGATGCGCTTCTTTTCGGTGTATCAGGGGTACGGCGGCGCGGAGGAACACAAAGGCGAGTACGCCAACGTCATCGCCCAGTTCGCCGACGACCTTGCCAGCGGCGACGCACCGAAGCTGTACGGCAACGGCGAGCAGACCCGCGATTTCACCCACGTCGACGACATCGTCCGCGGGCTCATCCTGGCCGCCGAACACGAACTGAACGACGTGTACAACCTCGGTACCGGCGAGGCCTACGACTTCAACACCGTCGTGGAGATGCTGAACGACGAGCTCGGAACGGACATCGAGCCGGAGTACATCGAGAACCCGATCCCCGAGGACGTGTACGTCCACGACACCTGTGCCGACTTCTCGAAGATGCACGAGGCGACGGGCTGGGAACCGGAGACCAGCTTCGAAGAGGGCATCGAGCTGGTCTGTGCGCCGTATACGTAGGCGATAACTGACTGCCGTCGGCTCAACGCTGGGTCTTTATTCGCCGCCCGTGGAGGCGACAGTATGCAAGAACAGGTTCGTGTTCTCGGCGTGCCGATGGACCTCGGCGCTGACCGGCGCGGCGTCGACATGGGACCGTCAGCAATACGGTACGGCGGCCTCGCCGACCAGTTGTCGGATATTGGTATCGACTGCATCGACGGCGGCGACATCGCTGTGCCGCGACCGGAGGAGCGCGACCCCGATGCCGGTGGTCTGGACAGTGGGCGCGCGAAGTTCTTCAGAGAGACAAAAGAGGTCTGTGAGGACGTGACGACGGCGGTCGACGCGACCCTCCGGGAGGGACGGTTCCCGCTCGTTCTGGGTGGCGACCACTCTATCGGCATTGGAACCGTCGCCGGTGCAGCCCGCGAGGACGAAGAGCTGGGCGTCATCTGGTTCGACGCGCACGGCGATTTCAACACGCCGGCGACGACACCCAGCGGGAACATCCACGGGATGTCGCTGGCGGCTGTCCTCGGTCTCGGTGCGTTCTCCGACCATGCGTGGGCGCACACACCAGCGGTAAGCGAAGAAAACGTCGTCATCGTTGGGCTGCGAGACGTGGACGACGGGGAACGCCGGCTGATCGAAGAAAGCGATATCACGGCATACACGATGTCGGATATCGACGCCCGGAGCGCGCCGGCAGTCGTCGATGAGGCGCTGGATATCGCAACCGACGGGACGGACGGGATACACGTCTCGCTCGACCTCGACTGGCTCGACCCGACGGAGGCCCCCGGCGTCGGGACACCGGTTCGTGGCGGCGTCTCCTACCGCGAGGCCCACATCGCAATGGAGTACGTCGCCGAACAGCACGACCAGCTGCGCTCGATGGAACTGGTCGAAGTGAACCCGATTCTCGACGAGCACAACCGCACTGCCGAACTGGCCTGTGAACTCGTCGCCAGTGCCTTGGGCAAGCGCGTACTGTAACTGTTTAGACGGCAAGGAGGCAATCCAAACCGCGCGACCGGGAATCGGGCCGTATTCTTCGGTGACGGCTGGCACGACTGTCACGCTCGCCACGCGATTGTCGTCTTCGAGTCCCATAATCGTCACCCCGCTTCCACCTTTTTCCCGCTCGGGTGGCCGGAGGCCACCACTCGCGGCAAAAACGTGGGCGAAAAAGGCCGCTCGCTTCGCTCGCGGCTGCTATTCAGTTTCTGCCGGCACAACTGTCACACTCGCCACGCGGTCATCCTCTTCGAGCCCCATAATCGTCACACCCTTTGTGTTCCGACCGACCTGGGACACGTCGCCGGCGCGGATGCGCATGATCTGGCCCTGTTCGGACATGATGACCAGATGGTCCTCGTCGGTGACGGCCTTGGCCGTCGACACGCGACCGTTGCGGTCGTCGGTCTTGATGTCGATGAGGCCCTTGCCGTAGCGTGACTGGGTGCGATACTCGTCGAGTTTGGTCCGCTTCCCGAAGCCGTGTTCCGTGACGGTCAACAGCGACCGGGGGTCGTCGTCGTCAGTGGCGACCATCGCCGCGACCTTATCATCGTCCTGCAGTTTGATGCCGTTGACACCGCGTGCGGAACGGCCCATCTCGCTGACTTCGCTCTCGCTGAAGCGGATGGTCATCCCCGCCTCCGTGGCGATGACGAGGTCGCCGGTGCCGTCGGTGACATCCACGTCGATGAGTTCGTCGCTGTCTTCGAGTTTGGCCGCGATGATACCCGTCGAGAGGATGTTCTCGAACTCAGAACAGCAGGTCCGCTTGACGTAGCCGTTCCGGGTCACCATCGTGATGCACTCGTCGTCGCCGAACTCGTCGGTCGAGACGACGGCGGTCAGTTCCTCGCCGTCGTCCAGGTCGATGAGGTTGATAGCGGACTTGCCCCGTGCGGTTCGGGACATTTCCGGGATCTCGTAGGTCTTGAGCCGGTAGACCTGTCCCTGATTGGTGAAACAGAGCAGGTAGTCGTGGCTGTTGGCCCGGAATACTTTCGAGACGCGGTCGTTCTCCTTGGGGTCGGCCCCGATGATTCCCTTGCCGCCGCGGTTCTGGGGATCGAAGTTCTCGACCGGCATCCGCTTGATGTAGTCGTCCTCGGTGATGACGACGACGCAGTCTTCTTCAGGGATGAGGTCCTCGTGAGTGACCTGCCCCTCGTCCTCGATGATGCTTGTTCGGCGGTCGTCGTCGTAGTCGTCCTTGACTTCCTGAAGTTCGTCGGCGATGACGCTGTCGAGCTTTTCGCGGCTGTTGAGGACGGATTCGAGGTAGTCAATAGTGTTCTGCACGTCCTCGTACTCGTCTTCGATTTCAGCTGCTTCCATCGAGGTGAGCGAACCGAGTTGCATCCGGACGATGTGGGCGGCCTGCTCCTCGGAGAAATCAAAGGACTCCTGCAGCCCGGTGCGAGCGGCGTCGCGGTCTTCCCTGTTACGGATAAGCTCAACTACGTCCTCGACGTTTTCGAGTGCCTTCAGCCGACCTTCGAGGATGTGGGCACGGTCCTCGGCTTCGGCGAGGTCGTACTCGGAGCGTCGGCGGACGACCTCGCGGCGGTGGTCGATGTAGTGCTGGAGGCTCTCTTTCAGCGAGAGGACCTTGGGCTGGCCATCGACCAGCGCGAGGTTGATCACGCCGAACGTGGATTCGAGGTGATGGTCGAGCAGTCGGTTTTCGACCACGTCGATGTTTGCCCCGCGCTTGAGTTCGACGACGATACGGACGCCGTTGCGGTCGGACTCGTCGCGGAGGTCCGAGATCCCCTCGATTTTCCCCTCGTTCACGTCGTCGGCGATACGCTCGACGACGCGGGCCTTGTTCTCTTGATAGGGGAGTTCGCTGATGACGATGCGCCCCTCTTCGGGGTCGACTTCGTATTCGGCGCGGACCCGTAAGCGGCCTCGACCGGTCGCATACGCCGAGTAGATGGCGTCGCGGCCGACGATGTTGCCGCCGGTCGGGAAGTCCGGCCCCTTGATGTGCTCCATCAGGTCCTCGACCGTACAGTCGGGGTTTCCGAGCAGGTGGACCGTCGCGTCGACCAGCTCGCCGAGGTTGTGCGGCGGGATGTTGGTCGACATGCCGACAGCAATCCCGGACGACCCGTTCAACAGGAGGTTCGGGACCTTCGACGGCAGCACGTCGGGTTCCTGCAGGCGGTCGTCGTAGTTACTGGAGAAGTCGACGGTGTCTTTCTCGATATCTTCGAGCAGTTCCTCGGCAAGGGGATCCATCCGGGCCTCTGTGTATCGCATGGCGGCCGCGGGGTCGCCGTCCATCGAGCCGAAGTTCCCCTGTCCGTCTATCAGCGGATACCGCATCGAGAAGTCCTGTGCCATCCGGACGAGCGTGTCGTAGATGGCTGAGCCGCCGTGTGGGTGGTAATCACCCATGGTGTCGCCGACAATCGAGGAGGACTTCCGGTGGGCGGTGTTCGAGGAGACGCCCATCTCGTGCATCGCATAGAGGATGCGTCGATGAACGGGTTTGAGACCGTCCCGAACGTCCGGGAGCGCCCGACCCGCGATGACCGACATCGCGTAGTCGATGTAGGACTGCTCCATCTCGTCCTCGATGCGGACGTGCTCGATCCGCTCTGCCGGGGCGTTGGCATCGTTAGCGTCAGAACTCATATGTCGACCCACTCCGCTTCAGGCGAGTGCTCCTTGATAAATTCCTTGCGCGGTTCGACGGCGTCGCCCATCAGGATATTGAACATCTTGTCGGCGGCCGCGGCGTCCTCGATGGTGATCTGTTTGAGAATCCGGTTGTCGGGGTTCATCGTCGTCTCCCAGAGCTGTTCGGGATTCATCTCACCGAGGCCCTTGAACCGCTGGACATGGGTGGGGTTGCCGTCACACTTCTCTTCGATGATCTGGTCGCGCTCCGCGTCCGTCATCGCGTCGTAGGTGTTACCGCGGTAGCGAATCCGGTACAGCGGCGGCTGGGAGGCGTAGACGTAGCCGGCTTCCAGTAACGGCTTCATGTGCCGGTAGAACAGCGTCAGCAGGAGCGTCCGGATGTGTGCCCCATCGACATCTGCGTCGGTCATCAGGATGATCTTCTCGTACCGCAGGTCCTCAATGTCGAATTCGTCGCCGATACCGGTCCCGAGCGCAGTGATGAGGTTCCGGATTTCGTTGTTCTCCAGAATCCGGTCCAGCCGGTGTTTCTCGACGTTCAGGATCTTCCCTTTGATGGGGAGAATCGCCTGGAAATCCGGGTTGCGGCCCTGTTTGGCGCTGCCGCCCGCGGAGTCACCCTCGGCGATGAACAGTTCGGCTTCCTCGGGGTCCCGGGTCTGGCAGTCGGCCAGCTTTCCGGGCAGTGCGGTCGAGTCGAGTGCCGACTTCCGCCGGGTGAGCTCTTCGGCCTTCTGTGCGGCCTTCCGCGCCTTTGCGGCCTCAACGGCCTTCCCGACGATGGCTTCGGCCGTGTCGGGGTTCTCTTCGAAGAAGGTCGCCAGTCCGTCGTGCATCGCCGATTCGACGATGCCACGGACCTCGCTGTTGCCGAGTTTCGTCTTGGTTTGGCCCTCAAACTGTGGGTCGGGATGTTTGACAGAGATGACGGCCGTCAGCCCTTCGCGGATGTCGTCGCCTTTGAGTGTATCGTCCAGATCTTTCAGCAGATTATTGTCGGTCGCGTAGTCGTTAATGACCCGTGTGAGTGATGTCTTGAATCCTGTGAGGTGTGTCCCGCCCTCGCGTGTGTTGATGTTATTTGCAAAGGCGTGGATCGAGCCCTGCAGGTCGTCGGTCCCCTGCATGGCAATCTCGACCTGTACCGGCCCCTCCGCGATCTCTTCTTCGTCCTCGAAGTAGATGATATCCCGGTGAAGCGGGTCCTTGGTTTCGTTCAGGTACTCGACGAACTCACGGATGCCACCGTCGTAGGCAAACGTCTCCGTTTCGCCGTCGCGCTCATCGTCGATAGAGATGGCGACACCGGAGTTGAGGAAGGCGAGTTCACGCAGTCGGGACGATAGCGTCGAGAACTTGAACTCGCCGGTCTCGAAGATCTCGTCGTCAGGCCAGAACCGGACCGTGGTCCCCGTCTCTTCGTCGGGCTTGAGGTCGCGGACCTTCTTCAGGTCGTACTCCGGTTTGCCGTGGTCGAAGCGCTGCTTCCAGAGCGCGCCGTCGCGCCTGACTTCGACTTCGAGCCACTTCGAAAGCGCATTAACCACGCTCACCCCGACCCCGTGGAGTCCGCCGGAGACCTGGTAGGACTTGTTGTCGAATTTGCCACCCGCGTGGAGGATCGTCATCACGACCTCGACGGCCGGGCGGCCGTGCTCTTCGTGGGTATCGACGGGGATTCCCCGGCCGTCGTCGCTGACAGAGACGGAGCCGTCGTCGTGAATCGTTACGTCGATGTTGTCACAGTAGCCGGCGAGCGCCTCGTCGATCGCGTTGTCGACCACCTCGTAGACAAGATGGTGGAGGCCACGAGCGTCCGTCGACCCGATATACATCGCGGGTCGCTTCTGGACGGCTTCCAGCCCTTCAAGGGTCTGGATCGACTTTGCGCCGTACTCATCAGACTCTCCTGACATAGGAACTTACCCGTCCTAATAGAGGGGGACGTATAAAGCTCCCGCACGCGCGCGGGGCTGCGATTTTGAAGCGAGGGTTTACTTTCACTCCGGTGGCGATTACCTTTTAACCCCGACGCGGGTACGTACCGCACGACAATGACCTCGTATCAGTCGCAACTCGGCGAGGGCGAGGGGATCGCCGAGGAGTTGGCCGAATCCCAGCGGGCCATCTCCATCGCCGAGTTCTTTGAGAAGAACAAGCATATGCTGGGCTTCGACTCGGAGGCCCGGGCGCTCGTTACGGCCGTCAAAGAAGCCGTTGACAACGCGCTCGACGCCTGCGAGGAAGCCGGTATTCTCCCCGATATCTACGTCGAGATTCAGGAGTCCGGGGACTACTACAAGCTGGTCGTTGAGGACAACGGCCCCGGGATTACGAAGGAACAAGCGCCGAAGATCTTCGGGAAGCTTCTGTACGGGTCCCGATTCCACGCCAGAGAGCAGAACCGCGGCCAGCAGGGGATCGGTATCTCCGCGGCCGTGCTCTACTCACAGCTGACTTCCGGCAAGCCCGCAAAAATAACGTCCCGGCCGAAGGGTCAGGACGAGGCGCAGTACTTCGAACTCATCGTCGACACGGACACTAACGAACCCGAAATTAGCGTCGACGAGACAACGACGTGGGAGCGACCCCACGGGACGCGAATCGAACTGGAGATGGAGGCCAACATGCGGGCCCGGTCGACGCTGCGGGACTACATTCAGGACACCGCTGTTGTCAACCCTCACGCCCGCGTCGAGTTCGACGAACCGGGGCTGGACGAGTCCCTGAAGTTCGAGCGGGCCGAGCGCGCGGAACTCCCCGACGAGACCGAAGAGATCCGCCCGCACCCCCACGGCGTCGAGTTGGGGACGCTCCTGAAGATGCTCGAAGCGACGGATTCGTACTCCGTATCCGGCTTCATGCAGGAGGAGTTCACCCGCGTCGGCGGGAAGACCGCCGACAGCGTCATCGCGAACTTCAACGACCGGCACTACGGCCGCGGCATGGCTTGGCAGCCGCCGAAAGTCAACGAGGACGCCGATATCGAGCGCGCTGTCGAGGACGCCGTGGCGAACAAGGGCGCTGAAACCACTGCGACGTTCGCAGCCGCCGTCTCCGATGCTATCCACGACCGCGACCGGGTCGCGTACCACGAGGTCGAATCCATCGTCGATTCGGCGGCCGAAGACGCCGAAGCGGACGGCGACACGACGTTCGGCGCGACAGTTCGAGAAAACGCCGTCGACGCGGCCTGGAACGCCGTCAGCGACAACTTGTCGAGTGACCTCTACGCCCTCGTCGACGACGTGACGACGAAACGCAAGGACGACGCCGCAGTCGAGGGGCTGGCGAGCCGACTGGCCGACAAGTTCGACGACGACGGCCGCCACCGGCTGACCCGCGACGAACTCCGGGGCTACATCGACCGCGCGGCCGACATGACCGAGGAGCAAGACGACGCCACCTTCGGCGAGACGGCCCGTGAGAACGTGCTAGAGGCGCTCTGGACGGCCGCCGAGGGCGTCCCGGAGGAGCCGCCGAAGGTCTCCGACATCGCCGACGACCGCGATACGGCGAGTCAGTTGCTGTCGGCGATGCGCGAGACGGACATCATCGCGCCGCCGACGGACTGTCTCTCCCCCATCAGCGCGGAACTCGTCGAGGAAGGACTCCGGAAAGAGTTCGATGCGGACTTCTACGCCGCGTCGACGCGAGACGCGTCGGTCCACGGCGGCGACCCGTTCATCGTCGAGGCCGGTATCGCCTACGGCGGTGAACTCGAAAGCGAGGGGACAGTCGACGTGATGCGATTCGCCAACCGGGTCCCGCTGGTGTACCAGCGCGGGGCCTGTGCGACGACTGACGTTGTGAAGTCCATCCGCTGGCGCAACTACAACCTCGACCAGCCCGGCGGCTCGGGCATCCCGAAGGGGCCGGCCGTCATCATGGTCCACGTCGCCTCGACGAACGTACCCTTCACCAGCGAGTCCAAGGACGCCATCGCCAACGTCCCCGAGATGGAAGACGAAATCGAACTCGCCATCCGGGAGGCTGCTCGCGAACTCAAGAGCTACCTGAACAAGCGTCGGTCGATGCAACAGCGCCGCGAGAAGCAGGACAAGCTGGCGACTATCCTGCCCGAGATGGCCGAAAAACTCACCGAAGTCACGGACAACGACGAGCTACACATTGATGACTCGCTGGCCCGCATCATGAACAACGTCCTCGTCGAGCGCGAGGTCGAGGACGACACGGTCCGGGTCCGTATCGAGAACAACGACGACACGAACGCGGACGTGGAACTGACCGACATCGTCACCGCCGAACCGCAGGTCACCAACGGCGCGACGGTCGTCGAGATGGACGGCGAGTGGTTCGTCAAGTGGTCCCCGACAGTGGCGGCCGGCGAGACCGCCGTCCTCGAATACAGCGTGACTGGCGAGGCCGAGTTCACCGTCTCGGTCGACGGCATCGAAGAGGAGAAACTCACGGTGAACGCCTGATATGAGCACCGACTCAGACACCACACCCGACACCGAGGAAGCGCGCGAGCAACTCATCGACCTCGCGGCGGACTTCTACGACCAGTTCGCCGACGGCGAGGTGCCGACGATGACCATCCCGACCCGGACCAAGTCCAACATCGTCTTCGACGAGGACGAACAGGTCTGGGTGTACGGCGACCGGAACTCCACGCGGTCGGCCAAGACGATATCCGGGGCCGAAAAGATCCTGAAGGCCGTCTATACCATCGACTTCCTCTCCCAGCAACTGGAGGAAGACCGCTCATCGACCCTGCGTGAACTGTACTACCTTTCGGAGTCCTGGGACCTCGACGAGGCCCAGTTCAACACGCAAGACGAGTCGAACAACCTCATCGAAGATCTGGAAATCGTCTCCGATGTCAAGCGCGAGGACTTCCACATGCGTCCGGAGGAGTCTGGGGCAAAGGTAATGGGGCCGCTGCTCCTCCGCGAGCAGACCAACCGCGGGGACCGCGAAATCCACTGTCAGGACGACGTGGGCCAGGGCGGCTACCAGATTCCGAACAATCCTGACACCATCGAGTTCCTCGACAACGACGCGAAGTTCGTCCTCTGCGTGGAGACCGGCGGCATGCGCGACCGACTCGTCGAGAACGGCTTCGACGACGAGTACGACGCGCTGGTGGTCCACCTCGGCGGTCAGCCCGCGCGGGCGACCCGGCGGCTCATCAAGCGCCTCCACGACGAACTCGACCTCCCGGTCACGGTGTTTACTGACGGTGACCCGTGGTCGTACCGTATTTTCGGGTCGGTCTCCTACGGCTCCATCAAGAGCGCACACCTCTCGGAGTATCTGGCGACGCCCGAAGCGCAGTTCATCGGCATCCGCCCGGAGGACATCGTCGAGTACGAACTGCCGACGGACCCGCTGTCGGACTCCGACGTCAACGCCCTGGAGAGCGAACTGGAGGACCCACGCTTCCAGACCGACTTCTGGGAGGAGCAGATCGAACTCCAGCTCGATATCAACAAGAAGGCCGAGCAGCAGGCGCTCGCGTCTCGGGGGCTTGACTTCGTGACGGAAACCTACCTGCCCGAACGGCTGGACGAGATGGGTATCCTCTGATTAGCTCTCGTCCAGCACGACCGGAACGCCGCGTTTTGCGACATCCTCGGCGAACGCACCCGAGTCGGCTTCGAGCGACTCGAACGTGTTGTAGTGCATCGGGAGCACGAGGTCGGGGTCCATCGCTTCAGCGAGGTCGGCGGCCTCGTGGCGGTTCATGGTGTAGTTCTTGGCGATAGAGGGGACGAACAGCGACACGTCGAGTTCGGCGTGGCCGTCCAGCACGTCGGTGTCGCCGGGCCAGAACACGCGGGTGTCGTCGATGGCGACGAGGAAGCCACAGCCGATACCTTTCGGGTGAATCGGGCTGCCGTCGTCCTTCAGGTTCCGGCCGTCCTCGTGGTTGTAGGCCGGCATGGTCCAGATCGGGACATCGTCGACCAGCACGTCGGCCTCCATCGACACCTTGCGGACCTCGTAGTCGAGGTCGGCGAGGCGGTCGAGGTCGCGGTCGGTCGCGTGGACGTTGATACCCTCGAACGCGACGACGGTGGCGTCCTCGCTTGCGACGCGGCGGATGCCGTCGGGGTCGTAGTGGTGGATGTGGGTCACACAGACGATATCCCCGTCTTTCGGGGCGTAGTCCCGCGTCGGCGGATGGCCGATGCCGGGCGTGTCCGGTTCCCACTCGCCGGTCAGGACGCCGTACCGGCCGGGGTCGAAGTAAACCACCGTGTCCTCGCCTTCCAGCCGCAGGGTCGCGTAGCCGAGCCACTCCGCAGTGATGCCGTCGTGTCGGACTGTCATGAACGGTTGTTCTTGGAGACGCCCATTACGCGTGTCGGTCCGTCTCGAAACGGCCCAGCGGCGCTACTGTGACTCGGCCAGTCGCTCAACGCGCGCAAGCGAGTCAGCGCTGTCAGGCGTCTTGTCCTCGCGGACCGAGAGGAACCGGGGGAACCGAAGCGCGTAGCCCGAGGCGTAGGACTGGGAAGCCTGTATCTCCTCGTAGCCGACTTCGAAGACAACGGCCGGGTCGAGCACTACGTCGCGGCCGTCCTCGCTCCGGATGTACGGTTCGAACCGCTCGGTCAGGTCGTCCAGTTCCTCGTCGGTGATGCCAGTCGCGACGTTCCCGACGGTGGCGTAGCCGTCGTCGGTTCGGACAGAAAGCTCGAACGAGCCGAGCACGTTCGCCCGGCGGCCTTCGCCCCACTCCGCGCCGGTGACGACGCAATCCAGCGTCTCTACGTCGGGTTTGCGCTTGCGCCAGTGCTTGCCCCGCTTGCCGGGCGAGTACGCCGCTGTCGGGTCCTTCAGCATGATACCCTCCTGTCCAGCGTCGAGGGCCGCCGTTTCCAGGTCTTCAATCTCGTCGGGGTCGTCCGAGAGCCACATCTGCGAGACAACGTCGCTGTCAGCCGGGAACAGCGATTCGAGACGGTCGTGGCGCGTTTCCAGCGCGGCGTCGAGCAGGTCCTCACCGGCGGCGTGCAGACAGTCGAATGCGTGTAGCCGGACGGCCACGTCTTCGCGTGCCGCGGCCACGTCGTGTTTCCGGCGGAAGCGCCGCAAGACCTCCTGAAACGGGAGCGGGTCGCCGCGGTCGTCGACCGCGACCACCTCACCGTCGAGGATTGCCGGTGCGTCCAGCGTCGACTCCACGGTCTCGACAACCTCCGGGAGCGGGTCGGTGACTTCCTCCATGTTCCGGGAGAACAGCCGCGCGTCCTCGCCGTCGAAGTGGACCTGCACGCGAGCGCCGTCGTACTTCCACTCGACCGCGGCGCGGTCCCAGTCTTCGAGCGCGCCAGCGACCGTGCCCGCCTGTGCCAGCATCGCCTGAACGGGGCGACCGATTTCGAGGGTGACGGTCGCCAGTCCGGACTCCCCTTCGTCGCGGGCCACTTCGGCAACCATACCGTAGTCGTTCGACACCTGCACGGCCCGTTCGACGGCCTCGACCGGCACGTCGAAAGCGGCCGCGGCGGCGTCCCGGACCGTCCCCTCGCCGACGCCGATACGCATCTCTGAGAGGACGAGGCGGGCGAGGTAGCCGGCTTCCGTCGACGAACACCGCGAGAACAGGCCAAAGAGGATATCGACTTTCGTCCCTTGGCTCCCACTGCCGTCGACAGCCGCCAGGTTCCGTAGCTCGTCGTCGAGTTCCGCGACGGTCAGCGCGTCGTCCCCTCCACCACCAGCACCGAACGCGGCGAGGCCCTGCTGACCACCGAGGTCGTAGCTGGCCGCAACGGCCCCTATTTCACCCATATCGGCCAGCCGCTGTTCCACGTCGTCGGCGCTGACGTTCCGGCCGGCCGCCCGGGCAATCGCCTCGTAACAGAGCCGCGGCCCGATATCGAGCGTGCGGGATTCATAGGCCGGAAACACTCGACCCTGAACGAAGCGAGCAAGCGTCGAGAGGTCCGAACCGGATGCTCGGAACAGGTCGGTCACCGCCTCCGTAATCGCGGTATCGGCACTCTCAGATTCTATTGCTTCGGCGCGGTCGGCGAAGGCGGCAAACTCCATCAGCGCCTCCTACCCGATTGTGAACCGTAAATCCAGCGTCACTCGACCGTGTACTCGACGGTGACGTTCTCGCCAGCCGTCGACGACGAATACGGCTGGTCCGGGGTCCCTGAATTACTGTCGAAGGGGTAGTCGAGTTGCTGGTTCCCGTTGGTGTCCTGATGGGCGACGAGTACGAGCGACTGGCCAGTCGACGGCGGCCTGTCAAGCGTTATCTGTACGTCGCCGTGGGACCCTGAAGAAAGGTACTCGGAGGTCCCGAGCACTCTGCCGTCCTCCTCGAACTCCCGGACAACAATGAACCCTCCCTCCGAAAGAGACGCTGATTCGACCGTTATCTGGTCGCCGGACACGGCGGGGCTGGTGACCGTCATCGACGCGACCGGCGAGGACAGCAAGATGAACGCGACGTACGCGACGCCCAGCAGAATCGCAGCGTGTTTCGCGCCGTCCTTGAGCGTTCCTTCCCCGAGTTGGCCGCCGATGAAGCCGGTCAGGACCGCCTGAATCAGCGCAGTGTGGAAGAAGACCAGCGTGTACGCGGCCTTGTCGACGCGCCCAAAGCGAGCGAACTGGTCGACGCCGACACCGAGGCGGTTCGACTCTCCGGCCGGCGTCGGTACGCTGGAGGGCAGGCTCGGGACGAGCACTTCCTGCACGGCGACGATGATGACCAGAAACACCAGGAAGGCGACGTAGATGACGACGAGATAGGTAAGCATCTGCTGGCGTCGCCGCCGTTTCAGCCGGAGGTCGGCCCGCGACTGGGTGGCTGCGATGCGGAACACCGGGCCGAGCTGGCCCGAGGCGTGCATCGCGTGGGTCAGCAGCGTCACGATGCGCGTTATCGCCGTCGTCTGGACCCGGCGGCCAAACCGGACGAGCGCGTCATCGACGTTCGCGCCCATCCTGATGTCGGCCCAGATGCGGTGCATCTCCTGCGTGAGTACACCGATGTCGCTGCCGCGGACCCGTCGGAGGCTCTCGACGACAGTCATCCCGGCCTCGTTCAGGCTTGCCAGCCGTTCGAGCAGGTCCGGCGTCGCGTCCTCAATGCGGGACAGCCGCTGCGTGTAGATGAACCGAACCAGCGCGAACGGCCCCAGAATCAGCAGGACTGACTGGATGACGAGGTCGTCGAGGAGACGGATGTTGACCGTCGATGCCTGGAACGCAGGTGGGGCACGGACGAGCAACAGCACTACCGCGACGGGCACGGTGAGATAGAGGACGTACACCGGGTTCCAGACCAGCGACTGAATCGGGGAGCTGAGCAGTTCCCGAAGCGATTTCACGCGGTCGTGGAACCTGAGCCGGTCCCAGTTCGCCTCGTCGGCCGGGACGACGCCGCCATCAGGCAGGCCGAGAGGGCCGGACCCCAGACTGGGTTTCCCCAGCGTCGCCGTTTCGTACCGGTCCAGAATATCCGTCGTCCCGCCGTTCCCGATACCCAGCGACTGGAGCTTGCTATCGAGATATACCATGAACCCGACGTTAGCCAGCGGGATGACGAGATATGCCATCATCTGTAACAGCCAGAGCGTGTCCGTCGTCGTCAGGCCGAACACGAGGAGAATCGTCATCAAGAAGAGCACGGCGGCGACGAACACGGTGACGTACGCCTCGGCGACCGTTGCCAGCCGTTCCAGCAGGTCCTCCTGACGCTCGGCGGCTTCCTCCTGATGGCGCTCGTACTGCTCGCGGAGGAACGGGGCCAGCGACTGGCCGCTCTGGAGGACGCTAGAAAGGTTCTCGATGAACGTCTTGAACCGTTCGCTGGGCGTCCGCCGGGAGACGTGTTCGAGCGCCGTTATCATGTCCCGGCCGAACAGGTCCATCCCCCTGACAGCGACGCCGACCTCTCTGGCTGTGTCACCGTAGATTTCTTGATTCCGGGCCAGGACACGCATCACATCCGGGAAGGACATCCCACCGCGGGACAGCGCGTACATGAAGGCAATGGTGCGGGCCATCCCCTCGTCGATGTTCCGGCTTCGCACGTCTGCCTGATTCTTGAGCCGTTCCCAGCGGTAGAGGTACGTGAGGCCGGCCGTCGCCGCGCCCGAAAGCACGCCGCCGCCGATGAGGATGTAGAGCGTCTGCGTCGGCGTCAACACGAGTTCAAACGTTCGCAGGCCGAAGGCGGTCACCATCGTCGAGGGGAGCCCCTGTGCAAGGTTCACTAGCGCCGGTAACACAAGCAGAAAGCCGCCGATGGCGTACGCGCCGGTGATAGCGCCGGCGACAGCCCCCACACAGGCGTACACCAGCGTTCTGGCGGCGTAGCCGCGGTACGTCTCGTCGACGTATGCGGCTTCGAGCTGTCGTTCGCGTCTTGGCGACTGGCCTACGTACCGGCCGAAGAGCCGTCGAGACAGCCGCGTGACGTTGCGGTCGAAGCGCTCGTTGACGGTGCTGTAGCCGATAAGCCCGAGAATCCCGACGACGACGGCGAGCGGAGCCAGACCGAGCGGGTTCAGCGCCATGTCAGGCTATCGCATCGTCGATGTTCGCTATGACCTGTTCCTTGTCCGCGTAGTACTTGTTGACCATCGCCGTGAACTTCCGGTAGTCGGTGATGCCCTCGGACTGGAGATAGCGGAGGAACCGCTGGCGGTTACGGAGTTCGGTCAGCAGTTCTGACTGACTCCAGCCGCGCTCCTCGCGGATTTCGTCCAGTAGCTCGCTGTTGTTCTCGGAGAAACGGTCCTCGGTGGCCCGCCAGTTGTATGTCGTCGAGTAGTCCAGTTCGCCGGTTCGCTGGTCGATGCCCTCGATTTCGGCGAGCGTTTTGGCACGGCGGACGCGCTCGTCACCCGAGCGGGCCAGCACCTGCACACAGAGGATATCGAGGCTCTGAACCATCGGCCGCGGGACGTTGATTGGCTCGTTCTCCAGCCGGTTAATGACGGTCTGGACCGAGTCCGCGTGCATCGTCGAGAACGTCGTGTGCCCGGTGTTCATCGCCTGGAACAGCGTGATAGCTTCCTCACCACGAACCTCGCCGACGATGATGTACTCGGGGCGGTGCCGGAGCGCGGACCGCAGCAGGTCGTACATCGTGATGTCCGAATCGTCCAGTCGCTCGCGGGTGACTGAGGAGAGCCAGTTGTCGTGATACAGGGATAGCTCGCGGGTGTCCTCAATTGAGAGTACCTTCGACCGGGGCGGGAGGAACATCGCCAGCGCGTTCATCGACGTGGTCTTGCCGGCCGCCGTTCCGCCGGCGAAGATGAGCGACTTGTTGGACTCGATTGCCAGCCAGAGGTAAGCCAGCATCTCGACGGAGAACGTGCCGTACTCCAGCAGTTCGATAGGCGTGAACGGCTCGTCGGCGTACTTCCGGATCGTGAACGCGGAGCCGCGTGGGGTCACTTCCTCGCCGAGCGCCAGTTCAATACGGGAGCCGTCCGGGAGCGTCGTCGAGACGACAGGGTCAGAGACGGAGACGTGCCGACCGGAGCGCTGGGCTAGCTGGATGACGAAGTCGTTCAGTTCGTCGGCGTCGTAGGTGATGTTCGTCTCGATGTCCGTGTAGCCGTCGTGGTAGACGAAGATGGGGAGGTTCGCCCCGTCACAGGAGATGTCCTCGATGTCCGGGTCGTGCATCAGAGGGTCGATGTGACCGTAGCCCTGGAAGGAGCGATGCAGGTAATAAAACAGGCGGTAGAACGTCTCGGGTTCGATGACGACGCCGTACTCCTCAAGCCTGGCTTCGAGTTCTTCGGCGAGGACGCGCTCCGGGTCGGCGTCGACATCGTCGCGGTAGATAAGCGGGATGCGAATGTCCTCGAACAGGCGGTCAAGCAGTTCCCGCTCGATGTCGTTCAGTGACGGCTCAACGACGTGATACAGGTGTTCGTCGCGCTCCGGGTCGTGGTTGATAGAGGCGAAGGCGAACGGGGCATTCAACCAGTAGCGTTCCACCTCGTTATAGCCGTTCAGACCGTCGAATTCGACCAGCGTCCCGTGGCGGCTCGGGTCGTAGTTCGCCGTCGGAACCGCTGACCCGCTCAACACCGTCGCGGTCCGCGAGAGCCACGACTGGATGTGGCCGAGGGGGTCCGAAACGAAGGCACCGGGTTCGGGAGATTCTGGGTTCGACATCGGTGGGTCAGTGGGGAGCACACGGTGCTCCGCGGAATATACCTCTGCTATCGTATCCACCTACTTAAATTCGCTCGCCAAATTATCAGGAGTATAATCGCCAGCGGTCGGACGAACGGGACCGGACTGGCTGTCACGCGCGGTCGACAGTCAGCAGCAAATAGGCGAACACGAGGGCGACGAGCGCCCCGATGGGGACGGTGATACCGGGGAACGACGTGATGAACAGCCCGCTGGCCGCGAGCGTGAGGACGCCAACAAGCCCAAGCAGCCCACCAAACACTCGCACTGGGTCCATAGGGAGAACCGCTTCAACGCGGTCCTCAGCGGCGTAGTAGTAGAGGCTGAGGCCGAGCGGGAACAGGAAGCCGACCAGGGCCGCGACCCCGAGTGTCCCGGCGAGCGCAAGCGGCTCCGACTCCTGAAACGCGGCGACCTGCCACGCCCAGAGAAACGGCCGCTCTCCGGGGAGCGTCGCTCCGAAGATGAACTGGAACCGGAACGGAAGAAAGCGAAGCCCGACGACAGTCACCCCCTCAATCTCGAACAGCGACACCGACCACGGGGCCAGCCCCACGAGCCACGTCGCAAGCACTGCGAACTCGCCCGCGTACTCTGATTTCACCCATGCCATACTACTGTCAGAGGGTGGGCCGGTCCGGTAAAAGCTACCGATACCGACAGTCGGTGCGCCGTTACGTTCATTTGGCCGGGCCACGTACCTGTAAACACCGGAATGAGGCGTGATTACTTCACCGTCGACATCCAGGCTTCGGCCACCGACAACGACGACCCGACGATCGCGATTGTATACGATGGGCCGACAGGAGAGCTCCGCGAGCGCCTCAGTAAAGTAGACGGCGGCACACTCGATGGCGAGGAGATCGACGTGACCTTCCGCCGCCAGCCCGAAAGCGACGGGGTGCTTTCGCTGACGAACCGCCTCACCGGTGAGTACATCTTTGAGGCGACAGCACCGACGGCGGACATCGACGCGCTCGTCTCCGCGGCGGACGCTCAAGAAGACCCACAGTTTACAGTCCGTCTCACCGACGGCGAGGGCGAGTCACGAACCTACGAGCTACGGACGCTGCTCGTCTACGACCACGACGGGAGCCTCCTGCGCGGGCAGAGCCTAATTCCCGGCAGCGTCGAGTTGTAACCCGCTACAGCCGCTCGACAATCGCCGGGAGCACCTGCGTGACATCCGCACGGAGCACATAGGCCGCACTCGCGTCACGCGGCGTCTCCTCGTAGTTTACCACGACCAGCGTACTGTCTCCCTCAGCCGCGATTTTCGGCAGGAGCGACGCCGGCTGGACCGACAACGACGAGCCAACCGCCAGAAACACGTCACTGTCCCGTGCGAGACGCTGGGCCTCGTTCATCGCCACGTCGGGCATTGGTTCGCCGAACAGCACCACATCGGGCCGGTAGACGCCGCCGCAGTCACAGCGTGGCGGCAAGTCGCTGCTTTCGGCAGCCTGTTCGAATACCGCCTCGGCCTCCCGACGGTGACCGCAGTCGTCACAGACCACGCTCCGATGGGTTCCGTGCAGTTCGACGACCCGGTCCGTCCCGGCGGCGTCGTGCAGCCCGTCGATGTTCTGCGTGAGCACGGCGTCGAGGAGGCCGTCCGCTTCAAGCGCCACCAGCGCCTCGTGGGCGGCGTTGGGCTCGGGGTCTATGTCGCCGTAGATGGCCTCCCGCAGCGAGAGTCGGTCCGCCCAGAAGCCCGCTGGGTCGGCGTCGAGCCGACGGCGGTGGAAGTCCGCGGGGTCGTGGCGTTCCCAGATACCGTCGTCGCCGCGAAAGGAGGGGATGCCCGATGCGGTCGAGACGCCTGCGCCGGTGAGCGCGACAGCAGTTTCGGCGGTGCGAAGCGCCTCGGCCACCGCATCGAGCGTTTCGCCGTCAATATCGTCGATCCCGTGCCTGTCGTCGGCCATACGCTTGCTTCGGAGTCCAGCGCTGTGGGTCTATCGGATTGAACGGGACAGCAGGGACGACCGTGGATGCGCCTTCGTGTTTCGAGCCTCTATACTGCAACTGGATACCACCGCGTGCGTTTATAGTAACAATTGAAATTATTTACACACTAATCGCACTGCTGTCGTGCGATCAGGTGTGCATTGATTTTCAATAGCTACTATAGCTCGCTCTCGCTACCCACAGTAAACTGGGACTACCTGCTTGGTCGCAAGAAGAGAAACGGACGGATTTAAATCGCCACCGCTCGCCTTTCTGCATGACATGCGCTTGCACGAATACCAGGCGAAGCAAGTCTTCGCTGACGCGGGCATCCCGACGCCCGCCTCGCAGCTGGCCGAGACAGTAGATGAGGCCGTCGACGCGGCCGAGGAAATCGGATATCCGGTCGCCATCAAGGCACAGGTCCACGTGGGCGGCCGCGGTAAGGCCGGCGGCATCAAGCTCGTCGAGTCCAAGGAGGAGGCCCGCGAGGCCGCCGAGGACATCATCGGGATGGACCTCAAGGGCTACCACGTCTCGAAGGTGCTTGTCGAGGAAGCCGTCGACTTCGTCAACGAGCTGTACGTCGGCGTGACGATGGACCGCGGCGAGGGCCGCCCCGTCGCAATGGTCTCGACGAAAGGTGGCGTCAACATCGAGGAGGTCGCCGAAGAAGACCCCGACGCCATCGCCCGCGAGCACATCGACCCGGCCTTCGGAATGCACCCGTTCCAGGCCCGGAAAGTCGTCTACGAGGCCGGTGTCGACCGCGAGGTCGCAAACGACGTGGCGAGCGTCCTCACGACGCTGTACCAGCTCTGGGACGACCGCGACGGCGCTGACACGGAAATCAATCCGCTGATGATTACCAGCGATGACGAGGTCATCGCGGCCGACGCCGTCATGAACGTCGACGGTGACGCCCTGTTCCGCCAGCCCGAAATCGCGGAGATGGGCGAGGAAGCGGCGGAAGGCGATGAACTCGAACAGAAGGCCGACGAGTACGGCTTCGATTACGTCCGACTCGACGGCAACGTCGGCATCATCGGCAACGGTGCGGGCCTCGTGATGACGACGCTGGACCTCGTTGATTACTACGACGGCGAGCCCGCCAACTTCCTCGATGTCGGTGGCGGCGCGAAGGCCGACCGTATCGCAAACGCGCTCGATATGGTGTTCTCCGACGAGAATGTTGATTCGGTCGTGTTCAACATCTTCGGCGGTATCACCCGTGGTGACGAGGTCGCCAACGGCATCAATCAGGCGCTGGAGCAGTTCGACGAGATCCCGAAGCCGGTCACCGTCCGACTCGCAGGGACCAACGCAGAGGAGGGGATGGAAATCCTGAACGAGGATCTGGTGACGGTCGAGCACACGCTGGAGGACGCCGTCCAGCGTGCGGTTGAGTACGCAAAGGAGGTGGAAGCATGAGTGTTCTAGTCGACGAAGACACGCGCGTCGTTGTACAGGGAATTACCGGCGGTGAAGGGAAGTTCCACACCGAGCAGATGCTGGAGTACGGCACGAACGTCGTCGCCGGCGCAGTGCCTGGCCGCGGCGGGCAGGAAGTCGCCGGTGTGCCGGTGTTCGACACCGTGCAGGGCGCGGCCCGTGAGGCCGATGCGAACGCTGCCGTCGTGTTCGTGCCGCCGGCCTTCGCCGGCGACGCCTGCTTCGAGGCGCTCGATGCGAAGGGTATCGACCTCGTTGTCGCCATCACCGAGGGCATTCCGACCCAGGACATGGCCCGGGTCTACCGCAAACTGCAGGAGACCGACACGCATCTCGTCGGTCCGAACTGCCCCGGTGTCATCACGCCCGGCGTCGCCAAGCTCGGCATCCTCCCGGGGAACATCTTCTCGTCCGGGAACGTCGGCCTTGTCTCCCGCTCGGGGACGCTGACCTACCAGGTCGTCGACAACCTCACCAACCGCGGCATCGGCCAGTCGACGGCCATCGGCATCGGCGGCGACCCCATCATCGGGACGGACTTCATCGGCGCGCTCGAACAGTTCGAGGCCGACCCCGACACCCACGCCGTCGTGATGTGCGGCGAAATCGGCGGTGAAGACGAGGAAGAGGCCGCCCGCTACATCGGCGAGCACATGGACACGCCGGTCGCCGGCTTCATCGCCGGTCGGACCGCACCGCCCGGAAAGCGCATGGGCCACGCCGGCGCTATCGTCTCCGGCTCCGGTACCGGGACCGCGCAGTCGAAGATTACCGCGCTAGAGGACAACGGCGTCCCTGTCGGTGACACGCCGGAGGAAGTCGCCGACCACGTCGAAGACCTGCTGTAGGGCACCGTCGGTTTCTTACCGCCTGTTTTCGTAGTAGCACGGGATGACGCCTGCTCGTGGCACCGTCTATCTCGTGGCCGGTACCGAAGCGACTGACCTGGCTAAGACACTCTCCGAAGCACTGACGACGGACGAGACAACCGCCGAGGCAGTCCCAGACACGAGCACCGTACAGGACCGGCTGAACGACGGGGACGTCAGGGGTGTCGTTCTCGGTGACGACGGTGAATACAACGGGGTTGCGGCATTCGAGGAACTGCGGGCAGGCGGGGCTGAGATTCCGATTGTGCTTGTCGGGACCAAGCCCGAACCGGACCGGGTCACCGAGGCGCTCCGGGCCGGCGTCACCGAGTATGTGACCGCAGAAACGCCGGCATCCCTGCTGGCCGCGAAACTCGACGCGTACGCGACCCGGTGGCCGACTGACTGGCGGGTCGGTGCCAGACAGTGGGACGAGATTTCGAGCGGCGTCTCTCATGACGCGAAGAACCCGCTGAACGTCGTCATGGGCCGGTTAGAGCTACTGGACATCGGTGAGCCCCACGAAGACGCCCTGTTTCGGTCCGTCAACCGAGTCGAATCACTGCTTACCGACCTCTCTCGCATCGGAACCATCGCGTGCCCCATCTCGGAGACTGAGTCGCTCGCACTGGCTGACGTAGCGACTACGGTCTGGGCCGCAGCAAGCTACGAGAACGCGACACTCGAAGTGGCGACAGACGCAGCTATTGATGCCGAACACGACCGCCTGCAGTTGCTGCTTCGCGAACTGTTCGACAACGCGGTCGCACACAGCGAGGGACCGGTGACCGTCACCATCGGTGCCACTGATTCGGGATTCTACGTGGCCGATGACGGCCCGGGAATTCCCGAAGCGGACCGCGACAAGGTGTTTGAACAGGGCTTTGGGACAACGCGGGAGGGTGAGGGGTACGGACTGTTCCTTGTCGACACCGCGGCGAGAGCCCACAGGTGGACCGTGTCGGTCGATGAGAGCGAATCTGGCGGCACGCGGATCGACGTGACGACGGGCTAGCGGTTTTGTCACATATAGCAGAGTGGTGAGTCGGAGACACAGTGGCCGAAGTATCTGGCCCCGAACTGGCCTTTGCCGAGCTGTGTACATGGATAGTCAGCTCTGCCACGCTTTACTGTCCGAGATGTGAGATGTATGTGACACCGAAAACCGACGGACGGCAGCCGACCGGTACCTTCCGTCAACGGAAAGAAGCGGCCGTGAACGTTCCGGTATCGCTATAAGGGATGAATCTGTATTTTCGAATATGCCTCATATTTGTCGGAACTGCAAGCGGACCTTTGGCACAGAGCTCGAACTCGAACTCCACCGCGACACGTGTTCGGACGGGCAGCTCTACTGTGACGAATGTGGCGACCGGTTTACCGAACGAGCGGCCACAGAAGATGGCTGGCACTATCGATGTCCGAACGATGACTGCGACGGCACCGGCATTGACGACGACATCCACAAAGTATCGGACGCACGCGTAACCAAGCAGTAGCTGGTAGAAAGAACAGGCCGGGACGGTAGCTGTCGGACAACAACGATTGGACATATGTCGCTCGCCTGTTCAGTTGGCCAGTAGCGGTAAATGCTGCCGTGTTGAATAGATGCTGAGTCACGGTTAGAGTGGTTCACAGAGCGGTTCTATGTTCGAGATGGCGAACATCAGGACAATCTCACGGAACTGTCGATACCAGCCGAGCGCTCGCACGGCGTCG